>JAKVCP010000133.1 GCA_022448925.1 Paracoccaceae bacterium | reverse complement strand
TGTGTCGGAGCGATCGTAATTTAGGAAGCTGTCCACGATGTGGCCCGCCGAAACATACGCTTCTAGCGCAAGGTCGCTGGCTTTTGTTTCGTCCCCGAGTGCGCCTGGCATGATGCCGGGCAGCGGTGGTAGGGACAGCGCCAGCATGAATAAGTCCAACGAAACACAGGTGTCCCCGATTTCGTCGGCCACATCGTCAAGGGTCAGGGTAGTCCCGGCGATGTCGCGTTGGGCGCGCAGCCATTTTTTTACCGCGCCCATGACCTCGCCCACCTCATCGGCAACTTCCAACGCACGAAACGCGGGGTCAGCTTTGTCGTTTCCGGGCCACTCTTGTTGGCGGGCGATGTTGGCGGCGCGTAGGGCTTCGAAGTTCACTGTCATTTTGAGTTTCCCATATTCTGACGTCCGTCGCTGGCCCCTGTTGCCAAGGGCCGGAAAGAGGCGTCAGCTTTCGGGGGTGCCTACAAACACCGGCAAACTGGTGTGTTCGTGGGCCTCTTGCACTGCTTCGTCAAAGGCGGCTTCAAACACCTTTTCCGGGTTGTGCACGGTCATGATGAATTTCACGCTCGCGCCGCTTTTGCGGTAGCGGAAACGCACCGCCATGCGATAAGGCGCGCCGTTCAGGAACACCGGAATCGCGATGGTGATCAGATTCGGGATTTTGAGCGGCTGGCCTTCCGCGTCTTTGTGTTCGTTCAGGAATTGGATTTCCTGCTCGCCGCTGTCCCGATTGGTTTTCACAGTCAGGTTGCTGGTCTCGTGCACCTGGAATTGGCGCGACATCGCCAGCAGTTGCGCAAGGGTGCCAAAGCGGCCTTCCAGCTTTTGCGCGATTTCAATCAGCCGGTTTTCCCAATTCTCGTTTTGCTCGGATTCTTTGCCGTCCAGCAAGGCGGGGGTCGGGTTCACCACGTCCAGAGCGTGGGCTTCGATGAACTCGCCCATCGCGTCTTTGTCCATCGCCTCGCCGGAAATCTTAATCCACGCTTCCCATTCATCGGACACCGGGAAGTCATAGATGCCTTTGTGGTGGCAGTGGCGGGCGCTGGGGTCGCCGGTAGTGGTGGTCACGTCCGCCGCAGCCGTCGCGTGATAGTCCGCGATGCAGGTCAGGGTGGGGTTGCTCATGACCGGGTTGGCGTAGATCGCAGATGTGTCGCCCTTGAAGCGATTGGACCACGCGATGAAGCTTTGCAGGTCTTTCAGCTTTGCCGTGCCTTTGCGGCGCATCGGTTTCAGGAACTCGGCCAAATTGCGGTGGTAGTCCGTCAGGTCTTTGACGGTGCGGCCTTCCGGCAATACTACCAGATGCGGGTGCGATAGGTCGAAGTTTTCAGGGGGGGGCAGGTCCGCATGGCTCCCAAGGGTTTCCATGGCTTTGCGCATGGTTTCTGCGGGGTTTTCCGCGAATAGTGTGGTTTCTGACATTGTGTCACCTTTGGTTTGAGAAAAATGGAGCGAGGCCGGGGTGTTGCGCCCCGAAGCTTAGGCCAGCGCGTGCGCTTTCGATCTGCCGGACATCTCTCCTCGCATGGTGGGGTTAAACGTCGCGCACTTCGCCGGTTTCCGGGTCGTGCGGTGTCACGTCGCGCAGGCCGGGGCGCATCCTTGCCATAAGGGGGCTGTAGAGCGTCAGGTTGCCTCTGTCGTCTACGAAGGCGGCGGCAGATGACGGCGGCGCTTTGGGGTGGGTGAAGTTCACCGTTGCGCCCATGTCCAGATCACCTTGCTTGCCTAGGGCGTAGTTGACGGTGATGGTCATGGAGCCTTTGCAACCCTTGGTGCCGTGTTCGTCTTTGTGGTCCACCATGGCGACTTGTAGGTCTTTGTGGCCTGACAGAACGTCTTTCATGAACTCGCCGCCATCAAACAGCGCAAATAGCTGTTCAATGGAGCGAATTGCATAGGGATCGTGGTCTACCACTTCACTATTCGCGGTGGTTTCGGTTGGCGGTTTTTCTTGGGTCATCACGTTGGGGATCCTCTCTATAGTGGGCGTGAAATCTTGCCGATGTGGGCGTCAAACTCTGTGCGTAGGGTTTGGAATTTCGCGGCGGCGTCTGGGTTGGTGGTCAGTTCGTGGCGGCTTTCAATGCCGCAGTGGGGGAAGTGGGGGCAGGGGGTGTTGCCCTGCTCCGTGGGCGCGCGTGTTGCTGTTCCGTGAGCCTGTGCTTTGTCAGAAGCCACGCGCGCCCCGTCTGGGGCGGTCCCCAGCGCCGCCCCACGAAAATGGAAGAGGTGATTTGCAAGCGAGGCTGGCATTAGGCGCGGCCTGTCACGGTGTTCAAGAACGCCTCGCCCCAAGTTGGGTTCGGTCCAGCCTTTGCGCGGGCAGAGAGGCGATAGGCCAGCAGCTCGCCCGCCATCTCCGCTATTTGCATGGAGCCTGCGGCCTCTGCCATGGCCTCGGCATCGCCATAGGCCAGCAGGCGCAGCAGGTGGTCGGGCACGGCCTCTTCCGGAGAAAGGGGGCGTGCGGGAGCTAGGTCGGCTCTGTCGATTTTAGAAATGACGGTCATAAACTACCACTCTCGTTTAGTTACATTGGCGATGTAAACTAAACGAAAGTGATAAATCAAGAAAAAAAGTTTGAGTTAGAAATTATGCGGATCGTTCAGTTGATGTAGTTGCGCCTTACTGCTAGCCCCACGGCCTGGGTGGATGTTTTGCACCCCAGCTTCTTGCGAGCGCTTGTTTTACAGGACTTCAGCGTCGGTAGGGGGATCCCCAAAAGGTCTGCGGCAGTTGCATCTGTATGGCCGTCATTGAGCGCTTTAAGAACACTGAGTTCTTTGTCGTTGAGGCCGCACGATCCATCAACAATGCGCGTCAGCTCATCAAACAGGTGAGCAAGAATGCTTATTTCCTGATTTGTAACTTCGCGGTCTTCCCGTGCCACAGATAAGGCAGATCTCCGGCCATTGACGTTTCTTGCGACAATAGCGCCATATTTAAGTCCGTGCTCTGCTGCCCGCTCTGGAACGTTTTCGATGAATGGCAATTTTCCTGGGTTTGGAAACGGGATGCTGCTCCAGCGTTTCTCACCGCCCTTCCGGGTGGTGATCGCCCAGAGTAAGACGGGGTCACGGCCGTAGTAATTCCGCTCGTCATAAAGCCGTTGCCATTCCTCCGGGTAGGTGCTTTCGAAAAACTCTGGGCCTCGATAGCGGAAATTGAAGCCCACAACGTAGCCGGCAGTCCCGATTCGACGGACAGGCTCAATAGCGTTCTCATAGTTTTCGTAGAATGTGGGGGGGTTGTAGTAGCTCATTGTTTCCAATTCCGATCTGATCGATCCATCGATTTCATCCTTTTGGATGAGTTCTGTAGAATTTTTGCGAAATTTCTGGACCCTGCGTCAAGCCTTTGCATTGTTAAGCGAAATTACTTGAAGTGGAATCTGTAATGCGTG
>JAKVCP010000132.1 GCA_022448925.1 Paracoccaceae bacterium | reverse complement strand
CTGTTGGAAACCGGACACTTCTGTCACTGTACGTCGATTGCGCCGTTCTTCGCCCTCGGTCACGACGAGGGGTTGCGTTTCCCCAAAGGAGGCAACGGCCTCAAGTCGGTCGCGCGAAATGCCCCGTCCGATCAGGTAGCGAACGGCCGCAATCGCGCGCCGCTCCCCAAGGCGGCGATTGTAGGCCTCGGTTCCGACTGCATCCGTATGTCCGTAGACCCGAAAGCGCACTCCGGGCACGCGCTTGATCCAAGCGGCTTGCTGATCAAGGGCCGCGCGGGCCTGCCCATCCAGCTGGGCGCTGTCAAAGGCAAAGTTGATCATCGAAGGCACTTCGGCTGCAAATCTGCGGGTCAGATCGACGGCGCCAAGGCTTTGTCCACTCATGACAAGCTGGTTGTTCATGGTGGAATTGCCAAAGGTACCGGTGTCGAGCTCTGCGCCAGCAACACTGTCGAAGCTGACGCGGGCCTCGTTCGAGCATCCCGTGATGAGCGCGGCACTTGCAGCTGCCAGAAACAGGCGAGAGAGAAGGGATGATGTCATCTGATCACTCCATCACATAGCCGTAGGAGCCGTTGAAGTCCTGACGTGCCACTTCGGCAGCAGCGCCGGAACGTGGCCCGGCTTCAGCGGCGGTTTTGCCAAGCAGGAACAGCTCGCGTTCCGTGGGTGGGCGCACCCGATCGGTGGGCAGGGTAAGTGCCTCACCGCGCGTCGGGCTCACGAGATGCGCAGAGACGATGACCACGAGTTCTGATTGAGCGCGCTGGTAGTTTGAAGACCGGAACAGGGACCCCAAGACTGGAATATCACCAAGGAAGGGCACCTGATTGTTCGCTGACTGGAAGTCATCCTCCAGCAGACCGGCAATGGCAAAGCTTTCGCCGTCGCGCAACTCCACCGTTGTCTGTGCCTTCCGGACCCGAAAGCCGTTCACGTTGATACTGTTGTCACTAAAGCTGATCGTTGGATCGAGGCCAGACACCTCAGCATTGAGCTTAAGGTTGATGTTCTTTCCGATCACGCGCGGGGTGAAGCTCAACAAAACGCCAAACTGGCGGAATTCAACAGAGATCGCGCCATCGCCTTGTGAGATAGGGATTGGATACTCGCCACCGGCCAGAAATGTCGCTTCCTGCCCGCTCAGCGCTGAAAGGTTTGGTTCTGCGAGTGTGCGAATGAAGCCCTTTGCCTCAAGAGCTTCCAGCAGGATCGCGAATTCCATGTTGCCTGCGCCGATGCCAATGGCGAAAGTGCCCGAGCTTTCGTTGTTGCGCACGATCCCTGTGCTGTCATCTCCGTCAAACAAGTTTGAGAGATTGTTGTTTGCGATCAGGGTGCCGTTGCCCCCCAAAACGCCCAGATCCCCGCTGCTGGACACACCATTGACGGCAAGAGACGTCGATAAGCTCTTGCGCACAGATCTGTTCATCTCTGCAAAGCGCACCTTCAGCATAACCTGCTGGGAGCCCGCCACCGACATGAGATTCGAGATGCGGTCAGGTGCATAACGATTTGCAAGATCGATTGCCCGGTCGACCACGGGCGCGGAGGAAACAGTGCCCGACAGGACCAGCCCGTCATTCGCGGGGCGCACATCAATGGCCTCGCCCGGCAACACTTCGCGCAGCCGTTCCTTCAATTCACTGACGTCCGGGGTGACCTGAACTTCCACATTCGTGATGAGTGAGCCGTCTGGTGCAAGCAACGTCAGGGTTGTCCGGCCTGGCGTCTTTCCCAACACGTAGATGGAACGCTCCGACAAGGTCGAAATATCGGCAATGCCAGGGTTAGCGATCGACAGTTCTGAAAACGGTCTGTCGCTTTCAACAACCACGGCGCGGTTCATGGGCACTTTTAGGTCTGATGAGACCCCCCCGTCCACAACGCGCAGGGTTTGCGCGCTTGTGGCATCGGAAATCCCAAAGAAGAGTGCGGCGGCCATCAGGCCTGCCCGCAGGAGTTCTGCTCGAAACATCTGATCTGCCTCAAATGACCAGTTATGGGATGCGTCTTGGGACGCGTATTTTGTGGAGATACTGTCAGACAGATGGAAACCGATCAAGAATCAAAGGTCTGTGAGGCGAAATTCATGTGCCACGCTCGCAACACAGGCAAGTTTCCGCCGGTCTGATAAAAAAGATGCCGGGCAGCAGAGACAGAATTCTGCTGCCCGGCAAGCTGGACTTCACAGTTGTTTGGCCTTCTCCAGATCAGTCGGAGCAGGGAATTTCTTGGTAGATCACTTCGCCGCCGCGCCGCATTTTCATTGTGCAACGCTTTGGCTCAGCGGCGGCCACTGGCGCAGGCGCCTCCACCACGGGGTCGTCGACGAGGCCAAGTAGAAGGCGTTGGTCCACATCCTCTACTGAGGCAATGCTGTCATCCTCCGCCCCGACCAGGCTGAGCGAAAGACGGCCCGTGGTGGCGGCCTGTGCAAGGGCCGCAACCTGCTGGGGGCTGACCTCGACAGTCACCGTGCGGGCAACCATGGGAGCCGATCGCCCACTGTCGGAGACCTGATCTACGGCGATGATCTTGATGCTGGTTTCGATCAGCTTGGTGATTTCGTTTTCTCGCGCTCGGCCGGTCCAGTACACGTCTACGCGGTCACTGGGGCGCAGAAAGCCGGACACGCCGGAGGCCACGTCCACGGAAATCGCAAAGGCGCGCATGCCTTTTCCCAGCCGATTGGTAATGCCGGCATCTTCGCCAGGTCCTGTGACTTTCATAGCCAAGATCGGCTCAAAGGCTTCCATGCGCCGCAAGACAATGCGTTCTTGTTCCTTTCCTTTCGGGAAAAGATCCATCGGCTCGGAGAAGTAGCCCTCTGGCAGGCTGTCTTCCTGCCAAAGAATGCGTGTGACATGTTCCGGGGTGATCATCTCCCCGTAATCTTTTGCTTCCGTCACAGCATAAATTTCAACTGTTGGCTTTGCTTGGGCGCGTGCGGCCAACAACATGTCGCGCTCAGCCGTCATCTGCTGGATAAAGCCCTGTGCCATATAGACGGCAAAGCCTGCAAGGCCGACGCCCACCAGCAGCACCATCGCGAAAACTACTCGCATTTCATCACCCCTTTGTTCATGGCGTTAAGCGCCAATTTAGCCGATTACGACCCCATTTTGCTCGCTGCGCTCTCGCAGGCGCATCGTAGACATATGTCTTTTGGGCTGGCTTAAAAACTTACTCCAGCGCCAATCCCCAAACCAGAAAGCATTGTAGCGACAAGATCGCCCACATTTTGAGTTTTGTCCCCAAACACCGCCACAAGCGCAATTGCTAGTCCGATCAATGCACCGGTCAGCACAACCCAGTCGGTGGTAACCGCGCCGTCTTGATGAACGAAATACCTAGTTAGCCGTTTCAATCTTTCCGTCTCCAATTTTCTTACTTTGGGCCAATCAACAACCTTGTCTTATCCATCATGACCTCTGATTGGGGCAAAATCATGGAGCGGCAATGGACGAACTTTGATCTGTTTTGGGAAGGTCTAATCGAAGC
>JAKVCP010000131.1 GCA_022448925.1 Paracoccaceae bacterium | reverse complement strand
ACAATACGCAGGGGCTGCGGCACATCCCCGAAACCGCGCACCGTCAAGGACGGATCGTCAGCCCGAGCCGTACCCGCACCCACCATCACAGCGTCATGACGCAAACGTTGTGCGTGCACTTCGCGCCGAGCCGAAGGGGCGGTGATCCATTGGCTTTCGCCTGTGGCCGTGGCAATCCTCCCGTCAAAACTGGTGGCAAGCTTCAAAGTCACCCAAGGTTGGCCCACATTGGTTTTCTTGAAGAATCCGGCCAGATCCTGCGCCGCTTCGACCGCCAAGACCCCGGTATCAACAGTGATGTCCGCCGCCCTGAGACGTGCAAACCCCTGACCAGAAACGCGAGGGTCATCATCGCGCAGGGCGGCCACAACCCGACTTACCCCGGCAGCCACCAAAGCGTCAGCACAGGGCGGTGTTTTCCCGTGATGCGAACAGGGCTCTAGCGTGACATAGACTGTCGCGCCGCGGGCCGCTGTGCCGGCCATTTTCAACGCCACGGGCTCAGCATGCGGACGGCCACCCGGTTGCGTCCAGCCACGGCCGACCACGCGTCCCTTGTTCACGATTACACAGCCTACAGCGGGATTGGGCCAGCAGCGACCCATGCCACGGCGGCCGAGCGCCAGGGCATGCGCCATGTGACGCCTGTCATCTTCAATCACTTGTCGTCTTTTTTGATGTCCGGACGCAGTTCACTGACAAACTTGTCAAAGTCATCTGCGGCCTGGAAATTCTTGTAAACACTTGCGAACCTGACATAGGCAACCGTGTCGATGCGGGCCAGGGCCTCCATCACGATCTCTCCGATCACCTTGGACTGGATATCGGTTTCACCCGTGCTTTCCAGGCGACGCACAAGGCCTGAAATCATTTGGTCCATGCGCTCTGGTTCGACCGGACGCTTTTGCAAGGCGATACGGATCGAACGCTCTAGCTTGTCTCGATCAAAGTCTTCTCGGCGCCCATTCGATTTTATGACGATCAAGTCACGCAGCTGAACCCGTTCGTAGGTGGTAAAGCGACCGCCACAGGCTGGGCAAAACCGCCTGCGCCGGATCGAGACGTGATCCTCTGCCGGTCGTGAGTCCTTAACCTGCGTGTCGATATTTCCGCAAAATGGGCAGCGCATCGGCCCGTCCCCTTCGTTTTCTGCCTCCGAGTGGGGTTAGCCCCCAGTTATCCACACGTACTATAGGCAACCCGCAAGGCTTTGGGTAGTGCTCATGTAAGATCACTGCATATAGCGGACGACAGGTGCAATCAGCTGTGCAGGCGCTGCAAAACCGCCCGGAAATTCCGCAGACGCATTGCCCCTACCATCCAGAGGCCACAGCGCCCCGCCAGTAGCCTGAAACATTCTGTGACGCGGATATCCCCAAGGCGACGATGGCGTAACAGTCTGTCAGTGTCTCAAGGTCAAGGCCGGGCGCTTCAAGGCCAAATCATACCCCCCCTAAAACAGTCCGGATTATCGGCAGCTTGGCAGACCGGGGCGCACTGCAAACCCCGTGTCAGAACAGTCACTTTGACTAAGGCTCAAGGGCTCAGATGCGCGGCAACTTTTCGACGTTGGGGGGCATCACGATGTTCAAACAGATAGATGCCCTGCCATGTTCCCAGAATTAATCGACCGTTGCGCACCGGGATGCTTAGCGACACCGGCAAGAGTGCGGCCTTTATATGGGCCGGGATATCATCGGGACCTTCATAGGTATGCAACAGATAATGCATGCTGGGATCGGTCGAGGGCGGAACAAGCCTGTGCAGATACGCGGCCAGGTCCGTTTTGACGTCAGGATCGGCGTTTTCCTGAATCAAAAGTGATGCGGATGTGTGGCACACGAACAATGTCAGCAAACCGGATCCCTGAACCCAGCCGGACACATCATGCGTAAATTCGTAAAGCCCCTGACCCCGGGTCCCGATTACAAACTCTGTCTGATGCGTCATGCACGTTCACCCATTCAAAGCCCCACAGAAACCGTCAATTACGGGGTCCGGGTTACAGCTGTCGCATGGCTACTGCGGTCCAGCAACCAACAATTGGGAGTTGCATGCATGCACTCCAACGCAAACACGCCGTGGCAATCACGGCTTATTTGAGGTGACACGCCACCGCGGCCAAATCCGGCTCTTGATCATCATGCGCCAAAACTTGCGGCACCACGCAGTAACGGTCCATAGGACTCGCAGGCGCGACGCCCGGTTGAACACGTGCAGTCTGTGTGTAGCCGCCACCATGCGCGGCTTCGTAGGTCACGACAGGGCCAAGGCTGGCGGCTGCCAAGCCTGGGAAAACGGTCAAGATAAATGTCACACGCTTAAGCAAAGTGCGTCTCCCACTGTGGTTTACAACCGTCATATGGAGCGCCCGGCCTTTTGCACAATACAAGTCGGTGCATAGGTGATATGCAAACACTTTTACGTGTACTATCAAATACTTGAAAATGACTAAACTGTCATTGTGCGAAAAGCATATCACCCATTTGGTCAATCATTTGCTTGGCCTTGTTGACCGAAGCCTCATGTGCCTCAGTGGGGTCGTTTATCACGTCAGCGCGGATCAGCACATGTTCACGCAAAACCCCATCGACTTCTTTCTCAATGCGCGCCGAAATGCGAAAAGAACTGCCCTCTTTCAAGGGCTGAGCCGTAATCTTGAAACCTTTATGGTCAACCGGATCAACCTCTGGTTCAGACACCGACCCGCGACCGGCGCCAAAAAGTTTAGATAAAAAAGACATAATTCGCCCCGCATTGACACAGCCAAATCAAAAGCTGCCATATGAGCTGTTTGTGCCAAGACAGCCGCAGTTTCGCAAGTTATATAGACAGGCGGCAAGCCTAGATCAGATCCAGCGAACGTATGATAATTGCTATTATCGCAATACTGGGAACGAAAAAATAGTATGTCCCGGGGCGCTGCCACACCCGTTTTGGTGCATAGCATCGACCACAGCGTGAACCATGAAACCGCATAGAGTGACCACATTCACAACAATGAAAAATCCGAAGCGTCATAGACTCCTGTGCCTCAATAAAAAAATATTCAAATACCGGAGAGGATACGTGAAATTGGGCTTCGAAAGAATACCGGCAATTGAAAACGACACTTTAAACAACCCGCGTTTGTCACAGGGCACATCAAGCATGCGGTTTCGTGCCTCAAATCATTGCAACGGATCAATTGAAACCAAAGTGATCCGGCACAGTGGAGTCGCATTCTGTCAAGTCAAGTGAAAGCCCTAAGCCTGCCGCGCGGGCGCCGACACCTCGCACGTTTGGCCCAAACCCCTCTATACGATCCGGACTAATCGGATAGGAGTTGCAGTCGAGACGCAATTTTCAGCCGAAAATGGCTGAACAAAAAATCTGTAACCCTAGTCACGTGCCAAGCGGTCGACGATCAAAACAAAGCAATCAAAAAAGCCCCCTGTCGCCAGGGGGCTTTTTTATCAAGATTATTGATCGAGGAAGCTTCGCAACTTACGTGACCGGCTGGGATGCTTCAGCTTGCGTAGGG
>JAKVCP010000130.1 GCA_022448925.1 Paracoccaceae bacterium | reverse complement strand
GGACAAGCGTGTTCTCCAGGTCGAAGAACGTTCGGCAACGATAGGCGAGGCCAAGGCGTTGCAGATTGCTCCGGGTGAGCCGGTTTGCGCTTATCACGGTCTTTCGCTTGCCGACGGGCAGCCGATCGCCGTTTTTGAAAGTCTGTTTCCCGTCGGGCGTCTTACCGGCATCTGCGAGGCCCTGCACCATACCAGCAGCGTAACCGAGGCGCTGCGACTGGCCGGCATCTTCGACTACGCCCGTGCCTCCACCCGTCTTATCGCGGTACGGGCCACAGCAACCCATGCGCTCCATCTTCAGGTTTCGGAAGGCGACCCACTCTTGAAGTCCTCTGGTGTCAACGTGGATCATGCTGGTATGGCGGTTGAGTTTGGCCGCACATGGTTCGTCGGTGACAGGGTGACGCTGACCCTGGAAGGCTAGGTCTCGTATTTTTCGAGAAAGGCTTCAGCCGCGAGGGACCTAAAATCCGGAAGCGCTTGCCGGATATCCTCGTGCGTCCAATCCCACCACGCCAGTGCGATCAGCCGCTCAGCTATCTCGGGCTGTTGTCGCAGGCGCAGCACTTTGGCGGGCGTTCCAGCAACGATGGTGTAAGGGTCCACATCTTTGGTCACGACGGCGCCCGCGGCAACGACCGCACCATCGCCCAAGGTCACTTCCGGTTTGATCATTGCGCCTGCACCGATCCAGGTGTCATGGCCGATATGGGCCGTGCGCGACCGGCGCTGCGCAAAGAATTCCTCATCCCGTCCGGCGTCGTCCCAATAATCATCCGAGCGATACAGAAAGTGATGACAGGCCGCCGTATGAAGCGGGTGGTCGGTGGCCCCGATCCGCACAAAGGCAGCGATGTTGGCAAACTTGCCGATCTGCGCATTTGCGACGTCGGCATAACGGTCGCAATAGGAGTAGTCCCCGAAATAGGAGTTGTTGACCCGGCTGCCTTTGCCAATCTCGACATAAGCACCAAAGGAACTGTCGGTGATTTCGCAGTCCGGGTGAATGAACGGGGTGTCTGCCGAAAGCCGCGCCATCAGTCCTTGCGTCCGATCAACTTGCCACGCAACCAGCCCGAGAACCAATCCATGAACATCACCATGACAACGATCAGGACGATGTAATAGGCAACCTCCTCCCAGTCCTTCTGGGTCTGCATTGCTTGGGTCAGCATAAGGCCGATACCGCCGCCCGTGATTGCGCCAATGATCGTGGCCGAACGCGTGTTGGATTCCAGGAAGTACAGGATCTGCGCCAATAGCACCGGCACCACCTGCGGGATCACGCCAAAACGGTAGCGTTGCAGCGGCTTGGCCCCGGTGGATTCGACACCTTCGATTTGCTTCTGGTCGACGTTTTCCAGCGCTTCGGAGAAAATCTTGCCGAAAGTGCCAGTATCGGTGATCAGGATCGCCAGCGCACCTGTCAGAGGGCCGGGACCAAAGGCACGCGCCAGCACCACGGTCCAGATCAACGCATCCACGCCACGCACAAAGTCAAAGACCCGGCGCGTTGCAGCGCGCAACATCATGACCGGCGAAAAGCGTTTCGCCGCCATAAAGGCCAGCGGTAGTGCAATGATCGCAGCACCCATGGTGCCAAGGAAGGCCATCAGGATCGTCTCGCCAATCGCCCAGGCGACGTCCTTGTGCCGCCACATGGCATTGTTCCACCAGTCGGAAATGGCACCTGCGATATTGGAGCGTGTTGGGTCGATCTGCTCGCCAAACAGGATCGTGCCAAGGCCTTGCCCATGATAGGGGCTGTCGAGTGTGAACCAGAAGAGCTCCCACCCTGGGAAATAGTTGAAGACTTCGGTCCGCGCGCCGGTCATGGTGATGCGGCCCTCGGGCGTTGTGATGCCAATGCGCCGGTTCGAGGCGGAGATCCAATCCGGCAGGTCGGCGGGCAGGTTGCTGGTCAGGCTGCGCCCTTCGGCCTGCACTTCGATCATCGGGAATCCGGGGATTTCGATCTCTGTCCGGTTGTCCGGCAGGTAACGAACGATGTGATCGCCGCCCAGATCAATGGTGGTGACCTCATCGCCGCTGACCCAGCCGGGGCGCTGGCCCTCGGGGTAACGTCCTTTACGTTCGCCTTCCACCGCGTAGGAAATCTCACCAGACCGGTTGTCGCGTGTGACGTGCACCTTGTGCGACCAACTGTCAGAGGCAAGCGTGACCGCGTTATCGAGATTGGCACGCCCGGCTAGGCCGGAGATATCGAACGCAAAAAAGATGTAGACGAGGTAGGCGAAAATCACCGCAGGGATGCCGAAGCCGATCAGGCGCTTGCGCTGAAACAGCTTGTCTGCGTTGTGTTTGGTCAAGCTCAGATCAGCCGCGGTCATTGGCCTTGCCCCTCTGTCAAACGGTTGCGGTAGCGACTGGACACCTGATCGAAGAAGACGATCGTCCCGAAGAGAAGGATGAAGATGGCTGCGGCCTCATCGAACCGTCCGGGTCCCCATGCCATCGCGTTACGCAGTTCGTAGCCAAGGCCGCCCGCGCCGACAAAACCCAGAATGGCCGAGGCACGGATGTTGATTTCAAAGCGCAGCAGGGAATAGCTGAGATAATTCGGTGCGACCTGTGGCAGCACACCCAAGAGCATGCGCTGAAACCAGGTTGCGCCGGTTGAGGCAAGGCCTTCAACCGGCTTCAGATCGGCATTTTCAGCGACTTCAGAGAACATCTTACCCAGTGCACCTGCCGTGTGGATCGCAATGGCGATCATGGCCGGCACAGGCCCGCCGCCCAGCACGAAGATCAAAACAAGCGCGATCACAATCTCTGGCACAGCGCGCATGATGTCCGAGATACGGCGGAACATAGCGATCAGGCGCGGCCATTTCGCCAGACCACGCGCCCCGAGCAGAGACAGGAACAACCCACCAATAGCACCGATCAAGGTCGATACTGCGGCAATGTTGATCGTTTCAACGAGTGCCGGGAAGTATTTGGCAATCAAACCGGGCAGATCGGCCCGCTTTTCCCAGGCTTCTGACAGGACGTCGGCAGGATAATCTCCGATCTGATGCAGACCTTCCCAGAAACCGCCAGCATTGCGGTCATCAGCGATGTTGAAACCGGACACCATGAGGACAACGAAAATCAAAAGCGTCAGACCACCGTAAAGCCTGCGTCTGTGAACTTGCGCCATATAGCTCGACTGGATGCTGCCGACGCTGTGCGCCGCGCCGCCTAAGGAAATGTCCGCCATGCTGCCTCCGGATACGAAAATACCGACAGGCCCGAAGGCCTGCCGGATACGTCATGAAAATGACTTAGCCGCCGATTTTCGCTTTGCGCGCTTCGACGATCGAGATGTAGGTGTCATGCGACACCGGCTGGAAGCCCAGCGTGTCGCCTGCAGCCACACCGTAGGCACAATCAGGGTCGCGCTCGTGCAGGCCATCGACCAGAGCAGTCATCGTCTCGCGCACATCTCCCGGCAGCGCCTTGCGCAGAACAACCGGGCCCTCTGGGATCACGTTCGATTTCCAGATTTGAACCATATCGTTCATGTCGACGAGGCCAGCATCAACCGCCTTGCGCAGCGCGCCGGAGTTGTAGCCGTCTTCCCAGTTGCCCTGACCGTCAGCCCAGGTCACGCCACCATCGATGTCGCCGTTGTTGACTGCAACGATGGTCTGCTCGTGGCCACCGGTGAACTTCACTTCACCAAAGTACTCGCCGCTCTCCATGGTCACGCCGTCTTTATACTGGGGGATCTCGATTGACGGGATCAGGTAGCCGGACGTGGAGTTCGGATCGCCAAAGCCGAAGACTTTGCCTTCCATGTCGTCCAGCGAGGTGATGCCGCTGTCCTTGCGGGCAAACCCGATGGAATGATAGCCGATGGAGCCGTCCACGTTGACTTTGATCAGCACAGGCTCAACCGCTTCAGGGTCCTGAAGGTAGGTCGCGGCATAGGACGATGCGCCCAGCCAAGCCATGTCGATGGTGCCGCCCAGCAGGCCCTGAATCACACCGTT
>JAKVCP010000013.1 GCA_022448925.1 Paracoccaceae bacterium | reverse complement strand
TGTTGGCCCGTTGTCGCAAGCTAAGAGTCAACGCAAAAAAAACCTTCGTATTTACGAGATCAAAGAAAGCCTGAAGACACTGACCGAAGAAACTTGGTGGTCCGAATGAACCGCCTCATCCAATCCGGCCTCATGTTTGGCAACCTCGTTGAGGTCTCAAGCCCCGCCCTCATTGAACGCTACAACCGGGCGCTCAAACATCTGACGGGCAAGACGACCGCGCTCACCGATTTCCACATCGACATCTCTGGTTTTTCGCCCGAGATTGGGGAGGAGCTGGACGATCCGCTCTACCTCAACCACAACGGGGTGAACCGGCAGTTTATCCTGTTGACCACGCAGCAGAAAACCGCGCCGCTGCTCAACGCCAAGTTCTCGGCCAATCGCGGCATCCTGCGGCAGTTTATCGAGGAAAACGAAAGCCAGCTTTTTGCCCTGACCGCGCGGGATGCGGTGGCGGGGGAGCTTGAGAACTCGGTCTTTGACATCAGCGATCCGGCGCGGCTGTTTGATATCCGCCGCATCAAGGTAGAGGCGGATACGGCCAGTGGCATGGTGCGCGATGCGGACACGCTGGCCGACATGGTGGATCGGTTCACCGGGGAAGAGGACGCCTGGTTTGACGATGTTTTGATCGCTGACATGATTACGCTGGCCAAAAAAACCGGCGATGTCGTGCGCAATCCGGTTCGGCTCAAGGCGATGCAGTTCAAACAGGCGAACTTTTGGACAGCGCATTTCGGCGGGCTTTATCTTTTCCGGGATGTGACGCATCCAGCGTTGCTCTGCTCGGGTGATCCCGCGCCGTTGCGCGAGATGCCTATCAAATATGTCAAAGGGCTGACGGATCGGAACTGGATCGCGACGTTCCTGGATATGAATGGCCTGGTGGAACCGATAGTTAAGGCCCGTGGTGTCGATGCCACCGCCATCTTGCGGCAGAAAATGGATTTCATCGTTGTCGATGCGGCGCAGGAGGCGGGCGTTGATCTGACCGGAGCCTCGCGACGCGACATTCAGCGGTTGGCCCGGCGCCATATCGGCGCTTTGCCCGAGGCCTGGCATGGTCTCAATCGTCTTGTGCAATGGTCTGAGGGCGCAGGACCCTGGCCAGCGATCACCAGTGAGCACCCAGCCTATTTTCTGACGCTGCGCGCCGCCGATCACCCGGATCGGGATCTTGTGAACATGCTGCTCGCCGAACTGGCGCCCAGTGACGTTCGGCAGTTGTTCATCTGCCACAAGCAACTGTTTTACCGGTTGTACCGTGGGTGGAGCGATACGAAACGCAGCTTCGTGGTTGATTTTCTGGAGCGAGAGTATCAGGTGGATAAGGCGGGCGCCCGCGATGCGCTGTTCGGCCATGATGCGCCGATGTCAGAACCGGCTGCGCCGAAGCAAGATATGATCGCTCGCGTTGGCCCTTGGGGCGCTGTTCGGAGATAACAGGGATGTTTGCGCTTGGACGTTTGATCGTGATTGGATTTGTGGTGCTCAGCATCATTTATGTCGCCTTGTCATTCTATTCGCGCAGTGTCAGGCGCCGCAAGTTGAACGAAGAGTGGGTTGAGGAAGGCATGACTGGCGATCAAGACAGCTGGGTCGAGCAGGGATTGAAGGACTATGACGGTTCGCTGCGGCGCAAGTTGCTTCTGGGGGTCTACGTTGTTCCAACTTTGGTGGTCGTTGTGATCATTTACCTGACGAATTTTGCATAAAGGGATGCTGGGATGAACTATGTGCGTTGGACGGTATTTATCTTGTTCTGGCTCTGCGTCGGGGCCTTTCTTCACTACACGCTTCCGCAAAATGATGTGGCGCGCGTGGTAGACACATTTGAAAAGCGTCAGGATTTTGGTGAAAATTCATTGTTCTGGGCCGCTCCTGATAGTGGCAACGCAGACTTGGTGGTTAACCGAGATGTCCTGTTCATCCAGACTGTACGCAGCAACGGCAAACCCATGGTCTATCGCAATGAAGACACCAGCTGGGGGTGGCCACCCTATTTCAAGTTCGACACCACCAATCTTCAGACCGAGGCTGCAGACCTCAAGTCAACCAAGGACAACCCGCAATGGGTGGTGATACGCCACTATGGTTGGCGAAACGAATTCCTGACAATTTTCCCCAATGCGGTCAGCATTCGACCTGTCGATGGACCCGATGTGCAGATTGTGCCCTGGTTGAACATTATCATTCTGACGGCTCTGGCCGCTTTGGTCTGGGCGGTTTGGGTGCGTTGGCGACGGTTTCGCCGGACCCGCATCGACCCGGTGCTGGAAGATGTCTCTGACAGCTTCGAAGCCGCAGGAGATTCTTTGGCAGAAGGACGGGGCCGGTTCCGCAGGTGGCTTGATAGCTGGCGCCAGAAATAGCACCCACGACGCAATGATGTGCCGCGCAGATGCGATCATGTTTCGCCGCAGATTTTTTCGTCGTGAATGTCGTGACTGACGGGGCTGTTTGGACAAGCACCTGCAGTTGCCTTGTCCAATGTGGATAAAACGCGTGATCGACAAAAGATTGAACAGGCCGCCGCAGAGGTCTGTCGAGAGGCCCGTGAAAGAAGTTTGACACAATATTTGAGCATCACCAGACCTCAAGCTACCTTTGCGTCACGAAACGTCAAGCGTGGAGAAGATAAACTATGACGCTCAAGATCACAGCAGCTTTCGCAGCGGCCTTTTTGGCCAATGCTGCACTGGCCGACGGCCATGCCACTGGCGATGCAGCGAAGGGTGAAAAGGATTTTCGCAACTGTAAGTCCTGCCATATGATTCAGGACGACGAGGGCAACAATATCGTCAAGGGTGGCAAGGCTGGACCAAATCTGTACGGATTGGTTGGCCGGCAAGCCGGGACTGTCGAGGGGTTCCGCTATGGGAAGTCGCTGGTCCAGGCAGGCGAAGCTGGTCTGGTTTGGGATGAGACGGAATTCGTGGTCTACGTCAAAGACCCCAAGGCCTATCTTCAGACATATCTCGACGACAGCAAGGCCAAGTCAAAGATGTCCTTCAAACTGAAAAAGGGCGGTGAGAACATTTGGGCCTATCTGGTTTCTGTGAGCCCTGACATCGATACCGACGCCGCGGGCGAAGCAGATGTAACCAATTGACGACCAGCCGGTCAGGCAAAAAAGATAGGCGCGCAAAGAAGCGCGCCTGTGCGTTTCATTCTGCCGTGATCTGCTTCAGAAACGAGAGGCCAAGCCCACGGCACTTCCGATCAGGCCAAAAACGGTCTGTGCCGCAGTGACCGGCGACTCTGTTGCCATGACGGTGTCTTGTGGGCGGATCTGAAATTTACGCGCTGCAAACAATCCGTCGGCTGACGTCAAATCCATGGTGAACACGACCTGCGCCCGCGACGGGCCGGTGCCGTCCAGTCGCACGTCATAGGGCGAATATTCCCGCAAGATCAGAACGCCCTCGGGGTTGGCGCGGCTGTCTGACAGCCCACCCATAAGAGCAACGGCCTCCATCGCGGTCAGGTTGTCCTTGGGAAAGTAGATCAAATCTTCACGCCCAGAGGCACCAACGGCTGTGAAAGAGCGCTGGTCCTCTTCGACAACGACCTTGTCTCCGCCGCGCAGGGTGGTGTTCAACTTTCCATCAGCGAACAGGTCGTTTGCCCGTACCTGGTATGAGTGACCGCCCCGTATCAACCGGACAACGGGACTGCGCATGGACGTACTGATGCCACCGCCGGCACTTATCAGGCTGAGGATTGTGTAATCGCGGCCAGGCAACGGGTAGGTTCCGGGGCTGATCACGCCACTGACCAAGTCGACCGAGTTGTGGCTGCCCTGTTGCAATGTCAGTTGCACCTGCGCCGAAGGCACAATGACCTCAAGTTCACTTTGGACACGTGCGCGAGCCGCAGAGGGAGACAGGCCGGCAATACGTACGTTTTCCACATAGGGCACGAAAATAGCGCCACCCGGGCTTACCCGAAGGCCGTTCATCATAACCGATTTCTGGCCAAGCGGTGTCAGCAATGAGTTTTCCTGATTGTCCCAGATGATCAAATCGACCAGGTCGCCTGGTTTTATGATGTTGGAGGTCGAGCCCCGCGCATATCCAATCCAATGGTACCTGTCCTGATCGCCAGAAGCGGACCATGTGGCAATTGATTTCAGGTTGGCGCGGGTGACCGGAACCACATCAAAGCTTGGTTCTTCGGCGCTGCTTTCTGAAACGATTTCTGATTGAAGTGCAGCCCCACGAGGCAAAGTGCATGCCCCCACAAGCATTCCGCACACCAATAAAAAAACTAGTCGCGTGGTCGTTATCAAGGTCCGCGTCCCCGGCTTCTAATTTGCCCTTCATTTACGCGTCTTTCTAGCGGGTTGGAAGGTTGATAGACAGGCTGCGTTTGATGATTTTTGCAATGGGACCTGAAAGCGTGGCGATAAAGGCGCAGAAAGACGGCGTTTTGGTGTTGGGCGCGTCTGGGAAACTGGGCCGGATGGCTCTGAGGGTGTGGCAGAGTATGGCGGGCCAGCACTCAGGGATCATACCGGTTTTTCGGCGTGGCTCCACGACCGGAGCTGGGGTGATTTGGCAACCCGGTCACGCGGTGCCCCAACTTGACGGGATCCAGACAATTGTTGCGTTTTGGGGCGTCACACCTGGACCAGGACGAATTTTGCAGGACAACGCCCACTTGGCTGTCGCAGCAATGGAGCTTGCCAAGGCGTTGGGCGCTGATCGGGTTTTACATTGTTCGTCCGGCGCTGTTTACGGCAATGGCGCTTCACCCTTGCGGGAATCCAGCCCCTGCGCCCCGGCACATCCCTACGGTATTGCAAAGTTGCAGAGGGAACAGGCGGTGCGACAATGGCAAGATCAAACACCCCGGGCACCGCGCGCGTGTTTTTTGCGTATCGGCAATGTCTCAGGCGCGGAAAGCCTGTTCGCCGCGCTCAAGCGAGACGGGCCAGTCACACTGGACAGGTTTTCGGACGGTCTGGGGCCGCAGCGCAGCTACATCGGCCCCGAAGACCTGGCCCGCGCATGCCAGGCGTTGCTTCAATCTGGGCTGGATTGCCTTCCCGATGTCGTCAATATCGCGGCACCTCGGCCAACGGCCATGGCCTCTCTTGCACGGGCAGCGGGCAAGCAGGTGATTTGGCGACCCGCGCCGACAACTGCAATACAAACGGTGCATTTGGATACGACACGGCTTGATCAAATTCTTCCGCTGGACGACACGGCGGCGGCGGCGGACACTCTTGTCAGCCAGTGGCGCAAATGGAGAGACACGCCATGACCTCGACAAAACGACTGTTGGACATTGTTTGCGCCTGCCTTTTGCTGACGCTCTTGCTGCCGCTAGGTTTGATCATCCTGTTGGTCATCCTGATACTGGATGGCGGGCCTGTCTTCTACGTTTCGGAACGGATGAGAACGACGGATCAGGCGTTCATGCTGTGGAAATTCCGCACCATGACGCCAGATGCGCAAGATCGCGGCGTGTCAGGCGGAGACAAAACCGCACGCGTCACGCGATCAGGCGCGTTTCTTCGGCGCTTTCGAATGGATGAGATACCGCAGCTTTGGAATATTCTGCGCGGTGACATCAGCTTTGTCGGCCCGCGTCCTCCCTTGCGTCGATACGTAGAGATGTTTCCCGACCTTTATAGCAAGGTGCTGACGTCACGACCTGGCGTTACTGGTCTTGCGACGCTGGCCTATCACAAAACCGAAGAACGTCTGATCGCACCATGCAGGACAGCAGACGAAACCGAGGCGGTCTATTGCCGCCGTTGTGTTCCACGCAAGGCCCGGCTTGATCTGATCTACGCAGAAAAGCGCTCTGTGTGTTATGACGTCAAACTGATGTTTGCGACCGTTGTGCGCCGCATTTCACTACACTGATGTCAGCGACGTAGCTGCTGGAAGGCGATGTATTTGTTGAACGGACCCATCCATTGGCGTGTGCTCAGAATCTCGCCATCGGGTGCAACAACATAGGTGTTGGTAAAGCTTGGCCCATCTCCGGTACATATGGCCTGCATTGCCTTGCCAGATTCATTGATCAGTCCAGACACGACTTGAACAGGCGCGCCTTCGTGAACGGCACAGGTATAGTGAAGTGTATAGGTTTTGTCTTCGCTGTTGAGAAACCGCATCTCATAGTCTGCGATACCGCGACTGCGGCTTTGCACAACGGGAAGCAAGCTTTTCACGTTCGATGACATCAAGTCACCGCCCAACCCGCGGCTTGCCGTGATCATGCCGCCCCGCACAGTCACTGTCTGGCGCTGAGGCGTTGCATAAGTTCGGTATCCCCGGTTGTTCTGGATCTGCGCCATCAAAGACTGTGATTTTCGCGTCTCCAAATCGATCAGTGCGATTGGATTTGGGTTCCTGGAGAGCGTCCGCACAACCTGGTCCTGAGTTATTTTTGACTCAGTGCCGCGCCGCTGCGCAACATTGGACTTTATGGCAATCGAAATCGCCGTACCCATGTCATTCGCAGTGTTGCCACAGCCTGCCAGACCCAAGGATCCAGCCAGCATCACCAAAAGCGCGGGTCTTGCCAAACGTTGGATCATCGCCAGAACTTACCCCAGGATTTTGCAATTTCAGGTTTGTGGTATCCACGCAGATGTTCATAGAGCCGATGATTCACAACCAACCGCGCACCCCCATCCCGCGTCAGCGAGCGGATGGTCAATTCGGTATCGTCTGTGTTGGGCGTGTTCAAAGCTGCGCCAATTGGAATGGAAATTCGGATTCCCTTGTCGAATGACCCTTCGCCAAAAGCTTCGAATGGCGTGTCCGTGAAGGTAGCATAGGCCCCCACTGTCCATCCGTTGGCAAATTCCCGGTCCACAGAGATCGTTGCGCCAAGATCTCCGGCAAGATAACGTCCGACATCCAGTTGGCCATGAAAACCACGCCCAAAGTCGTAGTAGGCCGAGATGTGACCGTTGAAATCTGGAATGATCCCGGTGCGCGTCGTGTTGCCCTGAATGCCGAACATCTGGTCAAAATCGCGTCGCTGGACATAGTTGACCTCTGCCCCCAGTGCCAGGCGACTTGTCACCGGCTTCCATAACACCTCTGCCGAGACACCGGCGTACATCTGTTCTAGATAGCCAACAGTCACACGTGAGTAGAGATCCTTTGAAAGGCGTCCGTAATGGGCCAGGGTCAAGTGCTCGATCGCAGGGTCCCCTTCGTTGATGAATTTGCCGTAGTCCGTGCGCACCGCAGGCAGCCCTGTTGGGTCTTCACGTGTGATTCCCGTCAGATTGCCGCCAATCCGTTTGGTCATCGAACCGGACAGGGCAAGATTGCTTGTCAGCCAGTAATCTGCCTTCAGCCTCAGGCTCAGATCGGCGCGAACGGGCTGGTTCGGGTCAAAGAAACTCGTGTCGATGTATGGCGCCAGGCTCCACTTGAAATCCGGAAAGGCGGCCGAATTTGGTCGCGGCGTTTTGCCAAAGGCATCAGTGATCTGCGCTTTTTCAAGAATTTCGACGGCCGCTTCATGTTCCAGCGCTTCGATGTCACTGCGCGAGAACTCGAATGCCGCTGCCGCTGCGCCGTTTGACACCGGAATGATGACAAAGGTTTCAACCGAGTCTGGCAAGGCGCGTGTCATTGCCCGAACAGTTCGCCCGATGGCTTGAGAGAATATGCCATAGCGTTCGTTGCGCACCCTGACAGAGGCCTTGGTCGCACCTAGCTCTAAACCTTCCAAGCGCAATCCGTCCCGTTCAAGGGCTGCTGTCAGATTGGCCTCTGCCGAGGCGATCACCGTCGCATTCTTGGTCCAGCCCAGGTCATAAGCGCCCTGGGGGTTCCGAAGCTTGATGGGTACTGGCGCCTCTTCGTTGCCGCCGGGAATTTGCGCTGTGCGCGGGTTCGTGTGGATCGTGACCTGTGCCCCGATTTCATTTCCGTAAGCGTGGTACAGGGACACCTGTGTGCCGTTCTTGAAAAAATAGCTGGCGCCAAAGTTGAACGGTGACCCGTGATCAAATGCCCCTGATGTGGTTTCAAGGTCATAATTGTCTGAGGAGTATTCAACTTGGAACTGCAGCCGGTCATTGACCTGATAGCTGAGGCCACCAAAGGCAGAGAAATCGCCGCGGAACCAGCGGTCGTAGGTCGGAATGCCGCCTTCGCCTAAGATCTCGGTCGGACGCACGCCGATCGATCCAATCGGTTTGCGGCTGCCCAAACGCCCCCAACCCAGCCCGCCTGTCACTTTCAGCCCCGGGAAAAGCTCCTTCGTTGCAACCACATATTCGCCTCCGTACAGGCCCGTTCCGATGAAATCCTGAAGACCGACCACCACCGACGGCAAATAGCGCGACTCCTTGATCAGCTGGTACCGCAGGTCAAAGGATCTGTCATAATAGATGCCATCGACCGAGGCAGGATGGACAAAGTTCGAAATGCCCGCATAGCGAAAGCTTCCGGACAAGCGTGGTGTGATCTGAAAGCTCAGCGTGCCACGGGCGTTGTCGCCAAAACTTGAATACGTCAGTGACAGAGTTCCGTCCGAAGGTACCTCTGCTGTGGGCATGTCAATGAGGCCTGTCAGGCCGTACAGATTGAAATTGGGGATCGGGTCCCGGTCACGTGCCTCGGCAAGACTTGTAAACAGAAAGCACGTCGCACCAGCCGCAAAAGCCGTTGATGTCCTGGCAAGGCCGCGCATAATTCCGCGAGGTCGACATCTATCCACCTGTGCCATTGTTTCGTCCTGTAAAACAACTTGTTCCAACACTTGCTACGCGACAAACCACAGCAAGTCCACGAAATGAGGGTTGTGGAAGCTTTTTTTGTGTGAATTTCAACACGCAAGGAAAGACGTGGTCATTTTCTGTTGAATGCAGTGTTTAACCCGGCGGAAACCTCTGCCGTTTAAACCCTGACCCGTGGGGCGAAAGGTGGATGGGATGAGTGTCGGCAGCAATGTCGCGCCAGTCATCATCAAACGCAAGAAAGTTGTCAGTGGTGATGCACACCACGGTGGCGCATGGAAGGTGGCCTATGCCGACTTCGTGACCGCCATGATGGCTTTTTTCATGTTGATGTGGCTGTTGAACGCAACAACTGAAAAACAACGCAAGGGGATTGCGGACTATTTTAGCCCCACGGTTCCGATCAATCGTGTATCTGGCGGCAGTGATGGCATGTTTGGAGGCAGCTCCATTTTTGCAGAAAATACCCTGCCTCGGGTTGGGACGGGCGCGACAAGTCTGAGACCCACAGCCCAACGGTCCTCGTCTGGGGGCATTCCTCATCAGTTTGAAGACGGTGATGAGGATGAAAGGGCAAAGCAAGACAAGGCTTTCAAAGAAGTGGAGGCCATGCTTCTAGGCCGCGGTGGCGAGACGATGCTGGATGACAACCAGCTGCGCCATATCGTGACGCGTCTAACCGATGAAGGTCTTGTGATTGAGCTTTTTGATCTGCCCGAGCGGGCGCTGCTTACAGTTCAAAATGAACCAACTGACCTTCTGAGAGGACTTGCCAAGTCCATTGCGACGGCGGCACAGATCGTGACCAACAATCTTTCCGTTGAGTCTCACGTTCGATCTTTGCCAGTGGTTGTTGCTGACAACACGGTTTGGGATGAAGCAGCATATCGTGGTCAGGTGATGCGCGATATATTGGAGCAATCCGGGATCGCCCCAGAGCGGTTCAACCGGGTCACCAGTCATGCAGACCGTGAACCAGTAAGCGCAAACCCTCTGCATGTGCGCAACAACCGCTTTGAGATGATCTTTTTGCGAAGGGTTGGAACATCACGAGAATTTTAGATGTTAGCCTGCTCTTAAGTCATGGGCCGTATCTGTTGACGTCAACAGCACTTGATACAGCAGAAAGGCGTGTCCATGACGATTTCCTCATCGCTGAATGCCGGGGTGGCCGGTTTGACCGCAAATGCAAGCCGACTTGCCGCAATCTCTGACAATATTGCCAACTCCTCAACCTACGGGTATCGGCGCGCGGAAACTGAATTCCACGCCTTGGTGGCTACTCCCAACGGGGCGGCCAGCTATTCTGCCGGCGGTGTCCGAGTGTCGACCCAACGGTTGGTCAGCCAAGGGGGGCCGATCGTATCCAGCACCAATGCAACTGATCTGGCCGTTCGTGGCGATGGATTTCTTCCCGTCGCCAGTGCAACCCAGGTAGAAGCAGGGAATGGAACACCGCAAATGTTGCTGACCAGCACGGGCTCGTTCCGTCCTGATTCAAATGGGTATCTCCGGTCCGAATCGGGACTGATGCTGATGGGTTTTCCCGCCGATCGTGACGGGAACATCCCGCCCTATCCTCGGGATACCAGTGACGCGCTGGAACCTGTGCGGCTCAACAAGACGCAGCTGCAAGGAGAACCAACAACTGAAATGACACTGGGTATCAACCTGCCTGCTACGGGTACGGCGGTTGGTGCAGATGGGGCCTCGCACGCCACATCAGTCGAATACCAGGACAATATCGGTCAGTCAGAGAGTATCCAGATCAGCTTTACACCCACTGTTCCGGTGGCAGGCAATGCAAATTCCAACGAGTGGACGATGGTCTTGACTGACAGTGCCCAAAACGGCGCTGTCATTGGTGAATACACAGTGACCTTTCAGGACGGTCGCGGCGCAAGCCGGGGCACCATCGATTCGGTTACAACCCTGTCGGGCGGCACCTTTGATGCCTCGACTGGCAATCTGATTGTCGATGTCGCTTCGGGCCCGATTGAAATAAATATCGGTGTTCCGGGTCAACCCGGAGGACTGACACAGCTGTCAGATCGGTTTGCGCCTCTGAATATCGCCAAGAATGGGACACCCGTCGGGACCATGGCCTCCGTCGAGGTGGATGAAAAAGGCTTTGTACATGCATTCTTTGACACAGGGGTCACCCGAACAATCTTTCAGATCCCGTTGGTAAATCTTCCAAACCCCAATGGCATGATCCCCATGGACAATCAGACGTTCATGCCTTCGTTGAACAGCGGGAGCTATTTCCTTTGGAATGCTGGTGAGGGTCCAACGGGAGAGGTGCTTGCATTTTCCCGAGAAGAATCTGCCACTGACGTAGCGGGTGAACTGACAGACATGATCACCACGCAGCGCGCATACTCCTCGAATGCCAAGGTCATCCAGACAGTGGATGAAATGCTGCAGGAAACCACCAACATCAAACGCTGATCATTGATCCAAAAGGAGCCTAGGGATGAGCTTGAACGGAGCCATGTCCAACGCACTGGGTGGCCTTGCGGTTGCATCCCGCTCAGCCGCCTTGGTGTCGTCCAACATTTCCAACGCGTTGACCCCGGGCTATGGTCAACGCACATTGTCGGTGTCGTCCAGCTCCCGTTCAGATATGGGGGGTGTTCAGATCAACGGGGTTGTACGCCGATCAAACCCAGCTTTGATTGCAGACCGGCGCGGTGCCGACGCCGCAGCCGAAGGCGCGGGCGCCATGGTGGCTTTTGCCAAAGAGATGGAGCGAGTGTTCGGAGATGCGGTGACCGGCGATACGCTCAGTTCCGCAATATCGAATTTTGACGGTGCCTTGATCATGGCGGCGGCAGATCCATCTTCGCAGACCCGTCTTGCGGCGCTCTCTGCTTCCGCGCATGCCATGACCCAGAAATTCAACGATATGTCTGATGGCATTCAAAGCGCTCGACTGCAAGCTGACACGGCGATTGCACAAGACGTGACAACTTTGAATGCGGGGTTGCAAAACATCGATCGCCTCAACAAGCAAATCGTGAAGGCCCAGGTTCTGGGCCAAGACACATCTTCGCTTGAGGACCAACGTCACAATCAGATTGATCAAATTTCCGGTATTGTGCCGCTACAAGTGATCGCGAGGGATCGTGGTGAAGTTGCGCTATTCACCATGGGCGGGGCCGCGCTGCTCGATGGCGCGCCAAGCGAGGTTCAATTTACTGCCGCGCAGGCAATTGATGCAGGGTCCACATTGAATGGGGGCTCTCTATCTGGTCTTGCCATGAATGGCATCGCACACACAGCGCGTGATGGTGGTGCATTTGCGGGCGGTACCTTGATGGCGAACTTTGCAATTCGTGATCAAGATGCGCCTGCATTGCAACAAACACTCGATGCCATCGCGCTCGATTTGTCAGACAGGTTTGGCTCGAATGGTCCGGACGCAACTCTTGGCGCTACGGATCCTGGCATTTTTACAGATGGGGGTTCACTGGTTAATGCCGTTGATGAAGTCGGGCTCTCCAGCCGTCTTTCGCTGAACTCTGATCTGGAACCGGGTGCGTCCACTTTGTGGAAGTGGCGTGATGGACTCGGCGCCAACCTCCCCGGCGCGCCGGGTGATGGAAGCTTGATTGGCAGCCTTAAGAAAGCCCTTCATTCGTCTATACCGGGCGCTTCAACTTCGCTGCCTCCTGGCAATCATCGATTGTCTGACCTGAGCGATGGGCTGCTATCAGACGCTGCCGCTCTTCGGCTTGGGGCAGAAGCAAGTCAGGGCGTTTCAGAAACACGCCGCGCTGCTTTGGTCGAACTTGAATTGGCTGAGGGTGTGGATACCGATGCAGAGCTCCAAACTCTTATTTTGATCGAACAGAGTTATGCTGCAAACGCACGTGTGATCACAACAGTGGATGAAATGCTGCAACGCATTCTGGCAATCTGAGGAGTCGGCCAATGAACTCGATAGGAGATATGTCCCTGGATTTTATGCTTCGGGCAAGGCAAGCACAGATTAAGTCGCAGATCCAAGCACATTCAAAAGAGATGACCAATGGGATTGCTTCGGACATCCCGCGTCATGTGTCCGGTGATCTTGGCGCGGTGTCATCCATCGAAACGTCGTTGAACGCACTGGAAAGATACCGTTCCGTCGCACTTGAAACGCGTCTTGCTGCCTCGACCATGCAGTCAGTTCTTGGACAAACGCAAACACAGGTTTCCGAGCTGGCGACAGACATGGTCGCGTCACACATGAACGGCAATGGCCCTGGATTAAATGCGCTGGGCGAAACCGCCAAACAGATGTTTATGTCCACAGTGGATCGGTTGAATGTTCAGGTTGCTGGACGATCATTGTTTGCAGGCACAGAGACTAAGGGCCCCGCTTTGCTAGGGGCGGAAGACATGCTGTCAGACATCGAAGCCCGCGTTTCCAGCGCCACAACTGTTGCCGACTTGGTAACGGCTGTTGACAGATGGTTTCGACCCGGCGCGCGCTTTGACAGGGTTGGGTATCAAGGCGGTGCCGATAACTTGGCGCCATTGATGATTGACAAAAACACAGAGGTCTCGCTGACCGCGCGAGCGGACGATCCAGCTTTTCGAGAGGTCATGAAAGGCCTTGCCTTGGCGTATTTTGCTACACAGGACACTCTTTCATTGTCTTCGGTCGACCAGCAAACCGTGATGAATATTGCGGGGACAAACCTGCTTTCAGCCGGATCCGCCTTGACGGACATGCAAGCCGAATTGGGCGCAAAGGAAAGCCTGATCGATGCGACAATCAGCCAGGCGGGTTCGCGAAAGACATCGCTTGAAATGGCTCGGTCAAATTTGATCGGGGTCGATCCGTTCGCCGCTGCAACGGCGTTAGAGGACGCACAATTTCAATTGGAAAGCATTTATGCAGTGACTGCGCGGCAATCACGACTGACTCTGATGGATTTCCTGAGATGATACGGATATTTATTGCTTCGCTCATTTTGATGTCTGGCCTTGCTGCACAGGCACAGACCGTCCGCATAAAGGACCTTGTCGAATTTGGCGGCGTCCGTGGCAACGATTTGGTCGGATATGGGTTGGTCGTGGGCTTGAACGGCACCGGCGATGGGATTCGAAACGCTCCCTATACCGAAGAGATCATGGCCAACATTCTTGAACGTCTCGGTGTCAACGTAACCGGAGAGCAGTTTCGCCCAAAAAATGTAGCAGCAGTTTTTGTTACAGCATCTTTGCCTGCGTTTGCACGTGCAGGCGGGCAAATTGATGTGACTGTTTCCGCGATCGGTGATGCCAAAAGTCTTTTGGGCGGAACGTTGATCATGACACCTCTTAACGCGGCAGATGGACAAATCTACGCGGTCGCTCAAGGTACTGTTATCGCAGGAGGCGCAGAGGCAGAGGGCGAAGGCGCCCGGGTAGTGCAAGGTGTGCCAACTGCTGGTGTTGTTCCAGCCGGCGCCCGGGTTGAACGCGAAGTTGCGTTTAACCTGAACTCCTTGAAAGTACTACAGCTTGCATTGCGAGAACCTGATTTCACGACTGCTGTGCGTATTGAACGCCGCTTGAACGAAGCGTTTGGTAGAGCTGCGGCCGCCATGCAGGATTCCGGCACTGTTGTGGTGGATTTGGCAGCCACGGGTGCCCGCTCGCCAGCGCATGTCATTGCAAGGATCGAAAACATTGGCATCGCACCCGAGCGGCGGGCACGGGTTGTGGTTGATCAAAGGTCGGGCACGATTGTGATGGGGGAAGACGTGCGGATATCCCGTGTGGCTGTTTCGCAGGGCAACTTGACTTTGCGTATTGAGGAGACGCCTTTGGCAATTCAGCCAAACCCCTTCAGCGAAGGCGAGACGGTTGTCGTGCCACGCACGAATGCTGCCATTGAAGAGGAAGAGGGGATCGGCCTTGCAGAGGTGCCTGCAGGAACCTCATTGTCCGAGGTGGTCGCAGGGCTGAACGCCCTTGGTGTCGCGCCGCGTGACATGATTGATATCTTGAAATCAATCAAGGCGGCCGGTGCTTTACATGCCGAGTTTGTGGTGCGGTAAAGCGTCTGTCCCCATTGGGAAACCCGTTGGACCACGCCCTTGTTTGTCGCAAAAGGTATCTTGGGAACGCCCCCGACCTTTAAGGGATGTCTGCATTTCGCCGATCCACACCATCGAACAGGCAAGATCGAAAATGGCCTTGAATCAGCTGACGGGTATTTCTCCGCTAGGAGCGATCCGGAGGAAGCGGTTTATATGCGTGGTCAACCACAGATCATCTGCAAGGAAACTGCGCAGGTGGTCTGAATTATAGACGGCGTTCATGATGACGTCCCGCACGTCGGTCAGTCGTTTAGTCAGCCCTCTTGCCTGCGGGATTTCACCTCTTTGACCGAGTGTAATCATGGTCCCGATCAGTGGGCCCGGCGCATCACCTGCAGTTTGAACCTTTGTCGTCAGGCTTTCGTTGGATTGGCAGATACCGGCAGCTTCAAGCCCCTTTGTGCGTGTGGCGCCCGCGTTTGTCTTGCCGACGGTCGCACCGACCACAACATATTCAAAGTCTGTGTCTTGGCCTTTAACCCCAGAAAGACACGTTAAAAAACCTATCGTCGTTCATCGCCGGAAGTGGCTATGCCCGGTGCGCCAGTTCTTCAAGTCTGGCGGCAGGTCGCGCTACAACGATGCGCTTCGACCCATTCAATGGAAATCATCGAAGGAGAACCGGTTATCAGAATCCCTACGCCCGCGATCACCTTCGTTGCTATGAACCGGGGCGCGATGATCGCCCGCTGTCGGTTTGTCTTGGGTCGCCTCCCGTTTCGGTCTTGATCGACGGCGAAGCCGTCATGGAACCCTTCCAAGTTTCAGAGGCTGTTTGGCGCCCCTTGACGATTTGATCAGTGCGCCTCGGCCCAATGTACGCCGCGTCCTGCATCAACGACCAGTGGCACATCCAGGTGTGCCACCGGATTGCAAGCAGCCTCCATGACCTCGCGTGCCGTGGTGATCAGGGTGTCGACGCTGTCTTCGGCCACTTCGAACAAAAGTTCATCGTGGACCTGCAACAACATTCTGGCAGGCAGACCGGCGATCGCATCGGGCATTCTGATCATTGCGCGCCGGATGATGTCTGCCGCTGTGCCTTGAATTGGGGCATTGATCGCTGCCCGTTTTGCGAACCCGGCCTTTGGACCTTTGGCGCCGATTTCAGGGGTGTGAATGCGGCGGCCAAAGAGCGTCTCAACCCGACCATGTTCCTTTGCAAAGGCCACGGTTTCGTCCATGTACGACCGGATGCCGGGGAAGCGTTCAAAATAGCGGTCGATGAAGCCCTGTGCCTCGGCCCGTGGAATGCGCAGATTGCGGGCCAAGCCGAAACCCGAAATGCCATAGATGACGCCAAAATTGATTGCCTTGGCTTGCCGTCGGACGTCTGGTGTCATTTCGTCCAGCGGTACGTTGAACATTTCGGATGCCGTCATGGCATGAATGTCCAATCCGTCCCGAAAAGCCTGTTTCAACGTGTCGATCCCGGCGATATGGGCGAGGATGCGCAGTTCGATTTGTGAATAGTCAAGACTGACCAGCAGGTTGCCCTGCTCTGCGATGAATGCCTCCCGGATGCGGCGCCCTTCTTCGGAACGCACGGGGATGTTTTGCAGGTTTGGGTCGGTCGAGGCCAAACGCCCAGTGTTTGCCCCAGCGATGGAATACGATGTGTGAACACGCCCAGTGTCAGGATTCACGTGGTCCTGCAACGCATCTGTATAAGTCGACTTGAGCTTGGAAAGTTGCCGCCAGTCCAGCACCAACTTCGGCAGATCATGTTCGGTTGCCAGATCCTCAAGCACATCTGCGCCGGTCGAATATTTCCCCGTCTTTCCTTTCTTGCCCCCTGGAAGGGACATCTTGTCAAACAGGATCTCGCCCAATTGCGCTGGGCTGCCGACATTGAAACTTTGTCCGGCCGCTTCGTGAATTTCGGCTTCGAGTTGTGCCATCTTCTGCGCGAAGGCGTTGGACATGCGACTCAGCGTGTCGCGGTTGACCTTGATGCCCTGCATCTCCATCTGCGCAAGCACAGGGACAAGCGGACGTTCCAGGCCTTCGTAGACACGGGTGACCTGTGCGCGGTGAAGTTGCGGTTTGAACAGTTCCCACAGACGAAGGGTGATGTCGGCATCTTCGGCGGCATATCTGACAGCGTCATCGATGGGCACGCGATCAAAGGTAATCTGGCTTTTGCCGCTGCCCAAGAGCGTCTTGATCGGGATCGGGTTGTGTTGCAGGTATCGTTCGGACAGTTGGTCCATCCCGTGCCCATGCATCCCGCCATGCAAGGCATACGACATCAGCATGGTGTCGTCGATCGGTGCAACGGTGATGCCGACCCGGGCAAGGATCTTGGCATCGTACTTCATGTTCTGGCCAATTTTCATCACTGCCGGATCTTCTAGAACCGGCTTCAAGGCGGCCAGTGTCGCGTCGAGGTCCAACTGCCCTTCTGCCAGTTGATCCGACGCAAACAAGTCATCGCTGCTGACCGCGCGGTGCGTGAGTGGAATATAGCAGGCCTCACCTGCGTGAACACAGAGCGAAATGCCCACAAGATCGGCACGCATTTCGTTCAGACCTGTGGTTTCGGTGTCGATGGCAACATAGCCACGTTCGTTGATCAACGCGATCCAGCGCTCGAGAGAGGCCATGTCGCGGATACATTCGTATTTCGTGGGATCGATCGGAGGCGCCTCATGGGCCACCAGATCCGCATTGTCTGCACCAACCGGGGTCTCTTCGATGGTTGGTGCCTCCACACCCAGCTGATCTGAGATCCGTTTCGTCAGGGTGCGGAACTCCATCTCGGCCAGGAAACCCAGCAAGGCATCGGGCTCGGGTGGCGTGACTTCGAGGGATTCAAGTGTAAAATCCAACGTCATCTCGCAGTCGAGTTGCACCAGACGTTTTGACAATTCGATCTGATCCCGGTTCTCGATCAGCGTCTGACGTCGCTTTGGCTGTTTGATGTCCCCAGCGCGATCCAAAAGAGCTTCGAGGGACCCATACTCGTTGATCAACAGGGCGGCTGTCTTGATCCCGATGCCCGGCGCGCCGGGTACGTTGTCAACCGAGTCCCCAGCGAGCGCCTGAACATCGACCACCCGGTCCGGTCCAACGCCAAATTTCTCAACAACGCCATCATGATCAATCCGGCGATTTTTCATGGCGTCCAGCATCTCGACCCCGCCACCAACCAGTTGCATCAGATCCTTGTCGGAACTGATGATTGTCACCCGCCCGCCGGCATCCCTTGCCTGACAGGCCAGTGTGGCAATGATGTCGTCCGCCTCAAAGCCCTCAATTTCATGGCAAGCGATGTTGAAGGCACGGGTTGCTTCGCGGGTCAGGGGAAACTGGGGAACCAGGTCTTCGGGGGCTGGGGGCCGGTTGGCCTTGTACTGGTCGTACATGTCATTGCGAAAGGATTTTCCCGAATAGTCGAAAATCACGGCCACATGGGTGGGTGCATCTGCACCGGTGTTGGTCTCGACGTAGCGGTGCAGCATGTTACAGAACCCAGCGACGGCCCCGACCGGAAGGCCGTCAGATTTCCGGGTGAGAGGTGGAAGCGCGTGATAGGCGCGAAAGATGAAGGCTGATCCGTCGATCAGGTGCAGGTGTGAACCTTTGCCAAAACTCGCGTCCATGTTGTATCGCCTCCGCATCATGGTTGAGATGCGTTTTGACATGTTCCGTGCCCTGCTGCCAGCCGCTCTTTTGATTTCAAGAGCCGCGTATCCCCGAGTTTGCACCGGGCACACCGCTAAAACGGGATCTGGCGGTCTGCGTCGGGTCAGAGGCCCTGTGGTTTGACGGGCAGTGCAGGAAGGCGATCTTTCACAGGAGAGACAGCGAAACCGGATCAGTGATGAGTCCCCGGGTTTGAAATCCGGGCCGCAAGATCAAGATTTCGGCCGGGTTGAACGTGCCAAAGTCTGTGACAGACGACGACAAAGTCAAAGCCGAGCTGCCCTGTCTGGGTCGCCCGGTCGTGGTCTCATGGGTGTCAGACTTTGCCCGCAAAATCGCGATGCACGTATTTCGTGTCGCAATAGGGGCAGATCACATAGCCGATGTCTTCGGGGATTTGCAGCCAGACGCGCGGGTGGCCCAAAGCGCCTTCTCCGCCGTCGCAGGCAACACGGTACGTGTCGACGATGATGCTTTCAGGCGCTTGCTTGGTCATAGGGTCCGTTCCCTTTTGGCTGGCGGTGCACTAAACGCGTTATGAGCGATCCAAGACCAAGGGGCAAGCGCTGCAATGACACATCCGGCAATTCGGATCGAGGGACTTCGCAAGATATATGCAGGCAACAAGGAAGCGTTGAAAGGTGTCGATCTGACCGTGCCGCAAGGCGCGATTTTTGGCCTTTTGGGCCCAAACGGCGCAGGCAAATCGACACTGATCAACATTCTGGCGGGCCTGGTGGTTAAAACCGCAGGGCGGGTTGATATCTGCGGGTGGGATCAGGATGTGAACCCGCGCCAGAGCCGCGCCTCAATTGGGGTGATGCCACAAGAATTGAACCTCGATCCGTTTTTTACGCCTCGGGGCGCGCTTGAGGTTCAGGCCGGGCTCTATGGCGTTCCCAAGGCTCAGCGAAAAAGCGATGAAATCCTCGCGATGATCGGTTTGACCGACAAGGCCGAGGCTTACGCACGCACGCTGTCAGGTGGGATGCGGCGACGTCTGTTGCTGGGCAAGGCGTTGGTCCATCATCCGCATGTTCTGGTGCTTGATGAGCCCACCGCTGGGGTTGATATCGAATTGCGCCAGATGCTGTGGGAAAACGTGCGCAGGTTGAACCGGGACCGCGGTATGACGATCATTCTGACGACGCATTATCTTGAGGAAGCAGAAGAGATGTGCGACGAGATCGCCATCATCAATCACGGAGAGCTGGTTGCCCAAGACAGCACTGCAAACTTGCTGGGCCAGCTGGATGGCCGAACCATGGTGATCGAGCCGGCCTCAGATCCGGTTGCATTGCCTCAATTGGACGGGATCACCACGATCCGACGTGCGGATGGAACATTTTCCTGCAGCTATCGGTCAGGGCAGGTGACGGCCGATCAGGTGATTGATGCTGTGCGGGCTGCGGGGATCTCGATCCGCGATGTACGGACCGAGCAAGCGGATCTGGAGGATGTCTTTCTGGCCCTGACGAGCCAGTCCAATCAGACGCCCTGATCTGCAGGCGGGGCACCAGAATCGCAGCCCTGTTGGTGGGACGCGGTCCCAATGTTTCAGCGCGACACCCAGATGTGGCAACGACTGGTGGATCGTGTCCCCACCGCGGGTTTAAGTTGGGCCCTTCGACAACATTGGCCCCAGTGGACGGCCCGCCAGAATATGGACATGTAGATGCGGTACCTCTTGGATTGCCGCCTCTCCGGCGTTGGAAATCAACCGCCAGCCGCCATCCTTGACCCCCTGCATCTTGCAGACCTCGCCCACCGCTCGCGTGTAGTCGATGATCTCTGCATCAGAGGCCTCTTGCGCGAAGTGATCAAAACAGACGTAGGCGCCTTTGGGGATCACCAGCACATGGACTGGCGCCTGGGGATAGATGTCAAAAAACGCAAGACTGTGGTCTGTTTCCAGCACCGTCTTGTTGGGAATTTCGCCGCGAAGGATCTTGGCAAAGATGTTCTGATCGTCATAGGCGTAGGCCATTGTCAGGCGTCCTTAGTCGTTGAAAAGGTTGGGTGTTTCGGCAATTTCCGCGGCCTGGTCCAGTGAGAGGGCCAAAAATGCAGCCAGGTGGCGGGCGTTTTCGGCAGGATCTGCACCTTCGCGCAAGCGGTTGAAATATTTGAACTCTCTGTCCCGCAGCTGATCAGAATCATGCGTGATGTCCCTGCGAATAGTTGGCAGTAAACGGCTCAGTGCCTCGGCCGAGGTCTGATCCCCTGCAAGTCCGATGCGGGTGGCATGGCCGGCCAGATACGCGTCAGAGAACTGTGTGTCGATTTCAAGGATCCGCGTGGTCGACCGGTCAGCGGCAAAATCCTCGATCAGGTCAAGGCTGCTGGGATCGATGCAGATGACCAAACGGTTGGTTCGGTGGAAATCAAACAGCATCCGCATCAATGCTCTTCGATGCCGGTTGCGCTTGATCATCGACGTTTGAATGCCGCCCAGGTCGGGCAGGACGGTGGCCTCTTCGTTGAACAGATATTCGATGCACGGCAGGTTGGTCATTTCGCGGATGCGCGCGATCAGACGTTTGGCGACATCCCATTTCTTGGAAGCAACGATCATCAGTTCGCGATCGCGGCCAAGGCTCGATTCCTGTTTCCAGAACGGTTGCGCAAACCGTCGCCCAACGCGTCCGCGATTGGTGAGAAAGTGATAAAGGGCGTGGCCTTCGTTGGAGATCGGGAAATCCGTGCCCTCGGAGGCAAAAAGTACCGAAAGCCGCCGTTTCAGATCGGTTGCCTCGGGGCTGATTTTGCGGGCAAACAGAAAATCCTGGCCCAACAGCAAACCATAATGGTCGTTATAAAAGGTAACGGGCATTCCGTAATCGGAAAACATCAGGAAAGTCAGCGTGCGGTTCTCGATCTCAGATGTTGGGATCATGTGATGCACCAGTGTTTGAAAAAACGTTTCATCTGGAATCCAGGTGGTTGCAAAAAAGCGGGTCACATCGGGCCGGTTGCGGGCAAAGTTCAAAATGGCTTCTACTGTCCGCCGTCTGAGACACCACCATTGACTGCCAATCCTGACGGTGATGTCAGCCGGAATTGCGCGTGTCAGGCCCAGTCGTTTCTGCAGATTGAACATGGCATAGAAACGGCGTTTCTGAGTGCGTTCATTGAACCAGTGACGATAGATCAGCCGTTCTTCTTTCCAACCTGTCTTGATCCAGTCGCTTTGGAAATAGTCATGGTTTTCAATGTAATCCATGTCACGGTCATCAAGAAAGGCCTTTGCGTATTCGGCAGACTTGATCGCCATGCAGTCACCAGACAGCATGTAAAAGTGACTGGCCCTTGGAAAGGCAGAAACGGCGGCTTTCAAAGTGTGCAGCGTTGCCTGCACCAGTGACCATTCACCCCAGCCGCATTTGCACCGCGGTGTTGTGAAGGTGACATTGGGGTTGGTCTTCAGCGCGGCCCTGATCTGTGCATAGGCGGCCCTGCTGGCGCGCGCATCAAAGTGAATGGCAATATAATCTCCCGCAGACGTCAGGCTTTGTGCCTGTTTGACAATCGCCTCAGGATCCTTGTGACACAGCAGTATGAACGCGATCTTTGCCAACTGAATGGACCCGCCTTAATTTCGCCGGAGTAGTTTGTTTGATACTGCTGATTGCGCAGTGAATAAACAGGGGTAACCTGAAAAACACCGCAACAGGCAACTAAGCGAAAGGGCAGTGACATGGGCTTTCCCGGCACCTGGATGACCAAAAGCCAAAGCATGGTGTATCGCGTTGTTCCCAAATGCGCGTGTTCGACCATTGGCCAGATCATGTACTACTCGGATCACGGGCGGTTTTTCGACGGTGATATTCATGACGCGCAAGAGGGTCTGCACAAATGGGGCATCGACGCCAGCAAGGGTGCCATCACCTCAAACGTAGAGTCGCATCTGTCTTATGCCTTTACCTGTGTGAGAAATCCCTACACCCGGATCCTTAGCGCATTTTTTGACAAGATTTGCGGAATTCAGCGCAACGGCCGCCGCTATCGCGGCAATCTCGTGCCAATGTTGATGCAAAAATACGGGATCGATGTTGGCGGCGAGGATGGCGCGGCAGAGTTCGATCAGGTCCAGAGCTTTCGTCGCTTTCTGCTGTTTGCGCGCGATACCATTCGCTGGCGCCGTCCGATGGATCCGGACATTCATTGGTCGGCGGTGTCAGGTCACGTCGGAACGTTCGTGGCCAACGGTGGACGCTATGATCGGATCATCTGGACCGAAGAATTCAACGAAGGCATGCAGACGGTTCTGGATGCTGTCACCCCTGCGCACAAGGTTGACCTGACACAGATCCCCCGTTTCAATGAGTCCGAGGGTCATGGTCCGAAACGCGCCCACCCGGTTGAAGACTATTTCGACGATCTCTCGATGCATCTGGTCTATGAAATCTACAAACGCGACTTTCGCCTCTTCAAATATGATTTCGAAAACCCCGCCAACAAGATGCCCACGGGAGAGATCGATCTTGATGAGGTGCATGCAAAACTGGGGGGCTGACATTGCGGTGTGCTGAAGCCTCAAAAGATGGTCTGCGTTGTGGCGTAATCTGTTACAAAAGACCGGCGTCGCGGAACAGCGCCGTCAGGTTTGCCTCGGGTCTGGGACCCATGTGGCCGATCACCTCACCTGCGCAAACACACCCCATTCTGCCGGCGGTTTTCATGTCTGACCCCTTGGCCAGCCCGTAAAGAAAGCCAGCTGCAAACTGATCACCGGCCCCGGTCGCATCAACAGGGATCACTGTGGTCACAGATACATCTGTCCGCACCCCGTCGCGCAGGATCGAGACACCATCTCCAGACCGGGTGCACACAACCAGCGGGCAAATGGCTGCCACCGCCGCCAGATCCGCATCCAGATCGCCCATTTGATAGAGCGAACGGATCTCTGCTTCGTTGCCGATCACATAGTCCAGTTCGTTCTCGATGAGTGTCAGAAAGTCGTCTCGGTGGCGCTCTACGCAAAACGGGTCAGAAATCGCAATTCCCGCCTTACCGCCATTCCTGCGACAGGCCCGCGCTGTGCGGATGAATGCCTCTTTGCCTTTGTCTTTGTCAAAGAGGTACCCTTCGAGGAACACCAGTTCAGCGTCTCCTGCGACCGCCTCGTCTACGTCATCTGGGCCAAGCTCGGCCGAAATTCCCAGGTAGGTGTTCATCGATCGCTCACCATCGGGCGAAACGAAAATCATCGAGCGCGAGGTCGGAAGGTCCCCCGTGGTCACGGGCGGATTGACGAAATCCGTCCCATCCTTTGCCATAGAGGCGGCATAGAAGTGGCCCAGCGCGTCGTCATGAACGCGCCCGATAAAGGCCGTTCGCAAACCCAGGTTGCCCAGACCGGCAAGGGTGTTGGCCACAGAGCCACCCGGCGCCTGGACGCGATCATCCATTGCGGCATAAAGCAGCTCGGCCCGGTCTTTTTCAACCAGCTGCATAATGCCCTTTTCAATGCTCATATGTTCAAGAAAGCTGTCATCTGCACGGCTAAGAACGTCGACGATGGCATTACCGATTCCGACAACCTGATATTTTTTCATAGGGTTTTTTCCTCAAACTCGCAGAGATCGCGGATGATACAGGTGGCACACAACGGTTTGCGTGCCTTGCAATGATAGCGCCCATGCAAGATCAGCCAGTGGTGTGCGTGCAGCTGGAAATCTGCGGGTACATTGTCCTCGATGGCGCGTTCAACCACGTCGACGTTCTTGCCCGGTGCAATGCCGGACCGATTGCCAACGCGAAAGATATGGGTATCGACGGCCTGAGCTGGATATCGCCACCACATGTTCAGAACCACATTGGCGGTCTTGCGCCCGACGCCAGGCAGCGATTGCAAGGCAGCCCGAGAGTTCGGCACCTCTCCTCCGTAGTTTTCAACCAGGATCTTCGACAGCTTCATGACGTTCTTGGCCTTGTTGCGATAAAGGCCAATGGTCTTGATGTGCCCAATCAGCGCATCTTCGCCAAGATCCAGCATTTTCTGGGGGGTATCAGCGACTTTGAACAACTCTTTTGTTGCCTTGTTCACCCCGGCGTCTGTCGCTTGCGCCGAAAGCGCCACAGCGACAACCAGGGTGTATACGTTCACATGATCCAGCTCACCCTTCGGCTCGGGCTCGGCCTCATGAAAGCGCGTGAAGATCTCGCGCAGTGTCTGATATGGGAGTTGCTTGGCCATGCATGTGGGTATGCCCGCATGACCCGGCCGCATCAACCCTGCACATTCACCCCAAAGATGGGCAGGCTGGATGACGACCTATATGCAGCAAGGTGCTCGCCGATGCATGACTGATGGGGGCTTTTTTCGCAAGAAACGGTTCGCGCAAAGACAGACCAGGGCCTAGAACGCCTCTCAAAAGGATGAACAGATGACTGAAGCCACAGATGAGACGGGCTATCACTTTCAGCTCATGCGTCGCGCGATCGATTTGATTGATGGCGCTGACCAAAGATTGAGCCTGGATCAATTGGCAGCAAAGATGGACATGAGCCCTGCGCATTTCCAGCGCATATTTTCGCGCTGGGCCGGTGTCAGCCCCAAGCGTTACCAACAATATTTGCAAATGGATCATGCGCGTACATTGCTGCAAGAGCGCTTCACAACGCTGGAAACGGCCTTGTCCACCGGGTTGTCGGGGACCAGCCGTTTGCATGACATGTTCTTGCGTTGGGAAGCAATGAGCCCGGGTGACTATGCGCGCGGTGGAGCGGGGCTAACCATCCATTGGGGCTGGTTTGACAGCCCCTTCGGTCCCAGCCTTGTGATGGGCACAGACAAGGGAATCTGTGGCATCGGCTTTTCGTCCGAAACCACACCAGAGGAAACATTCCAGGATCTTGCCGGACGATGGCCCAAGGCGCACTATGTGAACAACCCTGAGGTGTTGCTCCCATGGGTGTCGAGTGCTTTTGGCGCAAGCAAGTCCGAAGATGGCACACCGATCTACCTGATTGGGGCTCCGTTTCAGATCAAAGTCTGGGAGGCATTGCTGAACGTGCCAACAGGCAAGGTGACAACCTATTCCGAAATCGCACACTGCATTGGTCATCCAAAAGCGGTGCGGGCGGTGGGAACTGCGGTGGGTCGCAACCCGATCAGTCTGCTGATCCCGTGCCATCGCGCCCTGCGCAAGTCCGGCGGCCTTGGCGGGTATCACTGGGGCCTTCCGGTCAAACGCGCCATTCTGGCGTGGGAAGCCGCGCGCGCCGACGCCTGAGCGATTTGCCGCCGATTTGCCGCTGACAAAATTGGGGACTGGGGGCATGATGGGTATACCGGACCCAGATCAACACTCCGGCCCCGTCGACCGGGGCAATTTCCAAGAGGCAAAACATGATCCGACAAAGAACCCTTCCCATTCTGGCTGCGATTTCGCTGCTGACTGTCACCGCCTGCACCACCTCTGATCCCAACAGGTCGTTTGACAAGACCCGCTCGGGAGCGGCAATCGGCGCGATGTTGGGCGCAGGCGTGGGTCTGTTGCGCGGGGATGGGGCCGAAGGCGCGCTTCGCGGTGCTGCCATCGGCGCTGCGGGCGGTGCTTTGGTTGGCAACGAGCTGGACAAGCAAGAAGCCGATTTGCGCAAGCAACTGGGCAATGATGTCACGATCCAGAACACAGGCGACCGATTGATCGTGACGATGTCACAAGACATCCTGTTTGCAACCGACAGCGCCACTTTGCGCCCTGACCTTCAGCGTGATTTGCGCACAGTTGGCCAGAGCTTGCTGGCCTATCCGAACACCACGGTTCAAGTTGTTGGGCACACGGACAACACCGGCTCGGCGGCGCATAACCTTGATTTGTCGAAGCGTCGGGCGACATCTGTCGCGTCTGTCCTGATCACCGAAGGCGTGCCCTCTGGTCGGATGCAGACGATTGGTCGCGGGGAAGATCAGCCGATCGCCAGCAATTTGACAGCCGAAGGCCGCGCGCAGAACCGCCGGGTTGAAATCGTGATCCTGCCCAACGCCTGAGTCACAGCAGACCAGAGATCTTCTTGACGCGCCACGCCTTGCCGTGGCGCGTGTCCGGTCACATCTGTGACATGAAACGGGGGGGGCACATATGTCCGAGCTTACACTTCTTGGTTTGTGCGGGTCCTTGCGCGCAGCATCGCTGAATCGAAAGTTGATGCTTGCGGCGGCCGATCGCTTTGGTCCGGCACAGTTAGTTGAGGGCGATCTGAACTTGCCGCTGTACAATGGCGACCTCGAAGATCAAGGCATGCCTGCATCGGTTCAGCGATTGTCAGATCAGATTCGTGTCGCCGACGCTGTGGTGGTTGTGACGCCTGAATACAACAAAGGTCTGTCCGGAGTTCTCAAGAATGCGTTGGATTGGGTCAGCCGCACCAAGCCAGGACCGTGGCCTGATAAACCGGTGGCCGTCATGTCGGCTGCCGCGGGCCGAGCAGGCGGTGAACGGGCCCAACTGATGCTACGGTCATGCCTTAGCCCGTTCCGGCCCCGTTTGCTGAGTCACGAATTTCACCTGGGAGCAGCAGCAAATGAGTTTGATGCCGAGGGCAATCTGACAAGTGAACGGTACGACGCATCTCTGACAACCCAGATGCAGGCTCTGCGAAACGAAGTTGTGCTTCTGCGCAAAAGCTGAGGCCAGCTTTGCCGCGATAGCGATCTCATGCGGTGGTCTGGCATAGCGTCGGGCGTGGTTTGGACTTGGCCACTCCGGGCGATCTGTTCCATCTGCAGATCATGTGATCTGGCAAGGTGTTTCCAGATGGCTGATTTCGAAGGTATCCTGGGCCACATGTTGGAAAGGTGAAGAAATGGCCACATTGCGTCAAACCGATGTTTTGGACCCGGCTCGGGCCACGGCGCTTGATGTCATCCTGGGCCATCGGCGTGGCGATGACGGACTACCGCCGTTCTACCATCAAATCTATTTCTGGGATCCCGAACCGCCCCAGGCGCTGGGCCGTGATGGCCACCCCAGGGTTGGCGGCCTGATCCCGGATATGGGACTGCCACGCCGCATGTGGGCGGGCGGTGCGTTGACATTCCATGTCCCGTTGCAGGTTGGTGCCAAGGCTGAAAAGATCAGCCGCTGTCTGAAATCAGAGCGCAAGACCGGCCGCTCTGGTCCCTTGGGTTTTGTCACCTTGGAACATCAGATCCATCAAAACGGTGTGCTTTGCGTGACGGAACGACAGGACTTGGTCTATCGTATGGACCATGACCCCACTGCGCCCAAACCAAGCAGTCCTGAGGCGCGCAGGGACTCGGTCGTTCAGCGACACATTTCTTTCGATTCGACGATGCTTTTCCGGTACTCGGCGCTGACTTTCAACGGGCACCGCATTCATTATGATCTGGCCTATGCGCGGGAGGTAGAGGGCTACGATGGCCTTGTGGTGCATGGCCCACTTTTGGCGCAACTTTTGATGTTGCTGGCCGCAGAAGGCGGATGCCTTGCCAGCTTTGAGTTCCGCGCCACGGCGCCTTTGCTGCACTTCGAAGCGGCCCTGGTCTGCCAGAATGACAAGGATCTCTGGATCGCCGGGCCAGATGGGCGGCGCTGCATGCAGGCGCAGGTTGCTTACAAATAATGGACCCTTCCCTGCAGCGCCGCGACCATGTCGCAGCTGCATAAATCAAGGGCGGTAGAGGATTAAACACCCGTTCCGTTCACCACAACCATCACTGTCCGTGCAAGCACCCGCAGGTCAGTGATCAACGACACTTCGCGAAGGTAGTTCGTGTCAAAGAACGCGCGCTCATCGAAACTGGAGTCGTTGCGAACAGAGGTTTGCCAGAACCCCGTGATGCCTGGGCGCAGGGCGTAATAGGCTGTGCCGGGATAGATCTTTTGCTGTTCGATCATCATGGGGCGGGGACCAACCAAGGACATATCGCCACGCAACACGTTCCAGAGTTGCGGAAGTTCATCCAATGAGGTCTTGCGGATCATCTGCCCAACGCGGGTGATGCGCGGATCGTGCCGCAGTTTCTGGGTACGCTCCCACTCTGTGCGTGCCGTTGGGTTGCTGGCCAGAAAATCCTGGAGCAGCGTATCGGCATTGTGCACCATGCTGCGCAGTTTCCACATTTTGAAGATGCGCCCACCCTGACCGACGCGTTTTTGCAAATAAAACGGTGATTTTCCGTCAAGGGAGATGATTGCGGCAAGCACAAGCAGGATCATCACAACCGGCACAGCAGCAGCAAGTACAAAAGTGATATCCAACGCCCGTTTTGCGTAGTCCCGGTAAATGGCTGCTTTGCGCTTAGGAGCCAGCGCATCTGCGATGAGATTGTCAAACTCAGCGTGCGTCATTGAGTTTCGCATATGCAGTGTCATCACTGTGCCCCCCCTCGAGGTCGCGTTGATGAGGCTTGGCAAAAGGTATGCTGTTCGTCAGCCGCAAGGTCCCACTCACTCGAAACCGTTTCGGGTGTGATTGCGCTTTGATCCCGCGGCGAAATCTTTGGAACTTGCGGAGAACCGCAGAAACTCTTTACCAGGCTCCTCAATAAAAACGCACCAGCCCCAGTGCAGATGAGAACGTCGACACTTTCATGCCATAATCGTTACACAATACGTTATGCAATTGAGGCGATTTTTAGTCAATATGGCCAAGGATTGTTCAACTTAAGGAAGAAAAATATAAGCAATTTAGCACCTTAACGTGTGGTGAGATGTTGAGTCTTCAGTGTCACTTGGGATATTTGAACAGTGGCCTTTGTGTTCATTCAATCCCAGTAAGCGACACCAAAATTCGGAGTGGGCCCTGTTTCATGAGTTGTTTATTGGAAACAGCCGGTCAAAGAGTGTTGATCGGGTTGAAACAATACCCTTTGTGGCGGGACAACGTTCGCGCTTTTGAACACTCTGATCGATCAGATCTGAAATGCCGCCCACAGAGCTATCTGAAGTATGGAAACAATAGCCGGTTTGCTCGGGCCCGAATTCTTTGAAACAGCGCAGTGAATTTGGCAAAAAATCCGCTGTGCGTTGTCCCTAGTGAGGCGAAACCCACGCATGATAAAGGCCGGTCGGACGAAAATAACGAAATATTTCAAAATGAAATAAAAAGAGAGATAAACGCAACTTCTGCGCAGAATGAAGTTTCGAAAATATCTAAATTTTGTCCAATTTGGCCGAATCTCTTGCCCGCTTTCCAAAACGAAACCACTGCAGGCTGCCCTCCGGTTCAGTTGCGTAAGGACCGCGTTGAGATTAAGCCCCGAGCGTGGATTTCAGAAAGGATGCCTGGCGTGGCCAATTTTCTATACAAGGGTGATCTGCCCGACGATCTGACACTCGGGCCGATTGTGGCGATCGACTGTGAAACCATGGGATTGAAAACCCATCGTGACCGCCTTTGTGTCGTACAAATCTCAGATGGGGACGGCCACGCGCATCTTGTGCAAATTGCCAAGGGCCAGACGCAGGCCCCAAATCTTGAGGCGTTGCTGTGTGATCCGGAACGCTTGAAGCTGTTTCACTTTGGGCGTTTCGACATTGCCGCGCTTGAGCATGCATTCGGTGTTGCGACTGCCCCGGTCTACTGTACCAAAATCGCCAGCAAGCTGGTGCGCACATATACGGATCGGCATGGGCTCAAGAATCTGCTTCAGGAACTGATTGGGGTCGATATCTCAAAGCAGCAGCAGTCCAGTGATTGGGGTGCCGCCGACCTGAGTTCAGCGCAACTCGATTACGCCGCATCTGATGTCCTGTATTTGCACCGCGTGAAAGAGGTGCTTGATCAGATGCTTGAACGTGAAGGCCGGACCGATATGGCGCAGGCCTGTTTTGATTTTCTGCCAATGCGTGCCAAGCTGGATCTTGCAGGATGGTCCGAGATCGACATCTTCGCGCACTAATGACTGATACAGGGCACCATGGCGCTGCAGGACAGAACACATTCACGAATTGTGACAGCACTAAAAATAGTGCTACCCCTGTGCGCCTTGGCACTCTTGTCGACGATCTTTCTGTTCTCGCGAAACTCTGACCCCACTGAGGCCATTCCGTTTTCGGATCGGATGATCGACAGAGCTGAACAACAGGTCATAACCCAACCTTTTTTTTCCGGGACCACTGCGGACGGGTCTACCCTGTCAATTCAGGCGCGCAGTGCCCGGCCGGATGCCGCGGCTGAAAACGCCGCGCTGATTGACGGCTTGCAGGCCAGAATCTCTGTGACATCCGGTGGCACTTTGACCATGCGGGCTGACAGTGCTGAATTCGATTTGTCCGGTGACAGCGCCTATTTTTCGGGGAATGTCAAAATCGTCAGTTCGACAGGATATCGCATAACGACCCCGGGGCTTGATGCGGCTCTTTCGCGGATCGACCTGCGCAGTCGGGGCCCGGTCGAAGCGCTGGGGCCTGCCGGACGCTTCACCGCCGGCCGGCTGGAAATCGTCATATCCAACGACAATCGTGTGCAAATGCTTTTCACTGAAGGCGTAAAGCTGGTATACGATCCGCGAAAATAGAAAGTCTGCCGAATGAACCCGATCCGTGTCCTGGCCCTTGCGGCCGTTGCTCTTATGCCCTCGATCAGCCTGTCGCAGGGGGCAAAGGTGGCATTTGGCGGTATCCAGCAAGATATCTCTGCTCCGGTTGAAATTGCAGCGGACAGTCTATCGGTGGATCAGCAGGACGGGACCGCAACCTACGCCGGCAACGTGGTGATCGGTCAGGGCGATATGCGGTTGGCCGCGCCAAGGGTGATGGTTGTCTACAGCTCAAAAGCCGGGCGCATCGATCGGCTCGAAGCGTCTGGCGGCGTGACCCTTGTGAATGGTGCCGAAGCTGCAGAGGCCAATCAGGCGATCTATAGCATTGATCGGGGAACCATAACCATGGTTGGCAGTGTGCTGCTGACCCAGGGACAGAATGCGCTTACGGCTGAGCGTATGGTTGTGAACCTCAAGACAGGCACGGCCGAGATGAGCGGTCGCGTCCGCACGCTGCTTCAGACTGGCGGCGATTGATGAGCCGTCTGAATTTGACAGTCACGGACGGCGGCAGTGGACTGAAGATCGATCACCTGCGCAAAAGCTATCGCAAGAAAGTGGTGATCCGCGATGTGTCTATGACAGTGCAGCGCGGCGAAGTTGCCGCTCTGCTTGGACCAAATGGTTCAGGCAAGACGACAACCTTTTATGCGATTGCCGGATTGGTATACCCCGAAGCCGGATTGGTGACGATCGACGGTCGGGATGCCACCATGCTGCCGATGTATCGTCGGGCAAAGCTTGGCATTGGATATCTGCCGCAGGAAATGTCCATTTTCCGAGGCATGTCGGTTGAAGACAACATCATGGCTGTGCTCGACATCACCTATGCTGATCGTCAAAGTCGGCGCGAACGTCTTGAAGAACTCCTGAGCGAGTTTTCCATAGAGCATCTGCGCCGTGCGCCTGCTCTTGCCCTGTCTGGTGGAGAGCGTCGCCGCGTTGAGATCGCGCGCTGTCTGGCAGCCGATCCAAAATATCTGTTATTGGATGAACCCTTTGCAGGTGTCGACCCGATCTCGGTCGGCGATATTCGACACCTTGTGGCAGATCTGAAGAAACGCGGTATCGGGGTGCTGATCACTGATCACAATGTGCGAGAGACGCTAGAGATCGTTGATCGGGCCTATATTTTGCATGACGGCGGCGTTCTGATGTCCGGCACGCCTGATGAAGTTGTGCAGAACGAAAACGTTCGTCGTGTTTACCTTGGCGACAATTTTCGTATTTCGTAACTTCTGGTTAGCTCAAAATATGCTCTGTCAGTAACAGATTCGATTGACAGCGTGGGGGGCTATCGCCTCAAATAGAGGCATGGCGCACGGTTTGTTCGCAGGTATAAATTCGGTCTGTCCCACCTGTGGGCAGAGCAGGATGAAACCTGACAGCATCTGCGCTGATTTTCGGACATGCAGACCTCAAGGTCATGGGAATTGAGGCTCATGACCCCTGCAGATCCGCGCCCAAGTAAAGGAGAAACTATGCGTTATCAGATCACTGGCAAACAAATCGACATCGGTGCTGCACTTCAGACTCACGTCAAGACCGAACTTGGCACTGTGGTCGAAAAGTATTCGCAGCGCCCGACTGATGCGACCGTGATCTTTTCAAAAAGTGGGCACGAATTCGTCTGTGAAACCACTGTCCACCTCTCGACCGGGCTGAACGCTGCAGCCAAGGCGCATGCGACTGAGATTTATGCAGCTTTTGACGCATGCGCCGAAAAGATGGACAAACAGCTAAGACGATATAAGCGAAGACTGAAAGATCATCACAAGGACCGTTCGGAACCCGTTGAACTCTTTGGCGCAAGCTCATATATCCTCGCCGGAGGAGAGGGCACTGACGAGACAGAGCCTGAAACGCTTACGCCGATGATTGTGGCCGAGATGGAGACAACGATCCCCTCTTTGTCAGTTGGTGAAGCAGTGATGCAGATGGAACTTGCGGGAGCCCCCGTGCTTGTGTTCCGCAATGACAAAAAGGATGGCCTCAATGTGGTTTACCGCCGAGACGACGGTAATATCGGGTGGATTGATCCCTGATAACACCGCTCTGACGCGTTGTTCCCTTGAGACATTGACCGCACGGACGGACAGGACATGACGTTTCTTGAACTTCTTAAGCCAGAAGCTGTGAAGGTCGTTGCAGCAGCATCAAGCAAAAAGCGCTTGATGCACGACATCGCGGACCTGGTGCATGTGTCCTACGGCTTGGATCATGGCGTGGTCGTCGAAGCCTTGATGGAACGTGAAAGCCTTGGCCCAACGGGTGTGGGCCGTGGCGTCGCGTTGCCGCACGCGCGACTGCCGAACCTCGACAGGGTGCTTGGAACCTTTATTCTGTTGGAAAAACCAATTGATTTTGGTTCGGTCGATCGTGAGCCGGTTGACGTGGTCTTTTCTTTGTTTGCCCCCGAAGATGCAGGTGTTGAACATCTTAAGGCACTTGCCTTGGTGTCTCGCACGCTGCGCGAAGCGTCCGTTTGCTCAAAGTTGAGGGCAAACCCTGACCCGGCCACGTTGTACGCTGTGCTGACAGAGGCGCAATCGGTTCAGGCCGCCTGATTGGCCGCACGCCAAGTGGAAAATCCAAACATCACATAATCGCGTGAATATGCGTCGCGCGCGAGATCCTCTAGTTCATCATCGTAGATCTCATCCAGCGAAAAGGGCGTTTCCGGATCGTCACTGCCTGGCAATGGTGCGTCATTCACACCGATTTTTAATGCCAGCGCGGGCAAAGCATCTGAGATTTCGCCTTCTCTCAAAATCAGATCTGGCAGTTTGAAATCCGACAGGCCTTGCAGAAACTGGACCTGTGATGCCCAATGCCCGTCTACACGGACACCTGTCTGACCCGAAAGATTGGCTTTGAGAAACTTCAGCCACTGGGCAAACGCTGCCCTGTGTGCTGCACGGTCATAGTCTGTGTCCGGCCCATCCTTGGGAAGCTGCAGGTCATGCGCTCGGCAAAGAGTGCGACGGATGCGTATCATCGCACCGGGACCTGTGGGCAGAATATGATTACAGAATGCCGCATGCGCCCGGGCCAGAGGATGACGCACCACGGTAAATGACCTGTGACCTGGGTGCTCCGCCATCCAGGTGCGCAGGCTCTTTTGACTGAACCGGGTTTTCAGCGCGGCTTGCGGACAGCCGTCAAGCGCAGCCAACCATTTCAAAACGCATCCATCTGGCCCGGATTGAATCGGCATGTAAAGCAAAGGCGCCTGTGCGGCGGCAATATAGCTGGGCACCATTGGCCCGCGCCTCGGTTCAAAATTGGGTGTCCGGCTCAGATTGAAGCGATCCAGGCGAGCCAGAGCTTCGGCCATCTTTTCGGGCTCGGTCACCTTGTGATCCAGCGGCTTTGGATTTTGCCGCTTGATTGCCGTGTTCAGACTGGACAGCCGGCCCGACACACCAAGCCATTTGGCGAGGCCATTCATCACGTCAACATTGGAGAGATCTTCGTTGTCGATGTAAAAAGCCGTTTGACCGCTGGTCTGCAGCGCAGTCAGCAATCTGATTTGAAATCCCTGCAAGGTTGCCAGATGCGATTCGAATTCTTCAGCGTCAAACTCGGCGGTGCTGTCCCGGCGGTTGCGGATGTTGGTCAGTTTCCACTGACCTGTCTCGCGTGCGATTTTCCAACTGACATAGCTTTCCGCCGGATTGCGTGTCAGGATGATCTTGGCACATTTCCGGTCCTGCAAAAGATCATCCAGAACCCGCGCATCATGATCATGAAAAAAGCGAAATCCGTTCAGTCCCGGCGCCTTTCTGATTTCTTTCAGCAGTTGGTGGGCGTCCTTGTTGCGCGCCGATTCTGTCACACCCAAAAGTTCCGATCTGTTCGGCTGCCCGATAAAGGCTGGGTTGAACGCTTCGCCGTGACAAGACACGCCCTCGATCGCGTTCAGATTTGCTTCGAGAAAGTTTGAGCCGGTGCGCATTTCTGCGAAGATCACGAATGTCCGGAAGTGTGGCATTGGTCAGCGTTTCACCAGATAGGGACGTAAGGACGAAGGGTTTGTCCCCTGCGGCATCTGATTGACCGAGAAATCGCCCATCAGATGCGGATGCATTCCCTCGTTTTTCAGCCGTTGCAGAAACGCCGAAAAGCCCTTCAAATCGACCATCTGCGGTGCTTCGGTCAGGCGCTGACCTGGACGTCGCCCGACATCATCCACAATCTGCTTTAGCATGTCCATCGGCGCTTCGATGAAATCGGCCATGGTCCAAATCCGTACATGGGCACGGACCCACTGTGATCGTAGAAGGCTCAGTTGCTTTGTTTCAAGCTTTTGCAAGTGTGCGGCAGTATCGCGGATGTCGATGAAACCAGTGCCGGATTGAAACAAGGGCACTGCCCAAGCACCCGATATGACCGAAATGCGCGCATTGCTGTCATAGGCCATCACCTCTAGGATCTGTGGAGTATCGCCGGGTCCGTGTTGAAAACACTGTGGCTCGCCTCGGGTGTTCCAGATCAAGTTGGTCAAAAAGGCGCGCGGGTTGTAATCCCTGAGCGTGGCGTTGTCTGACAGCGCCCCGTTAAAGGTGTTTTCCGCCCCCGCAAACCGGGCTCGGTCAGGCGCAAAAAGTCTGCCATGGACACGCGCATTGGTCGCGGTTTCAAGCCAGCTCTTGAAATCAACAAAGAGATCGTCAAACCCCTGCAGAACAGAATAGGGGGCGGCAGTCACAGCGCCGTTCCAATCTTGCTTGGGCAGGCGGCTTTGCATGATCAAACCGGGCCGCCCGCGGGTGCGGCGGTGCACCGCCTTGGCAAAGATACGGTCGATCTTGCCCGGGTTTGGCTCATTTCGGTCCTGAAGCTGGTTGGGGTGTGTCAGAAAGGTCTCGTACAGGCGATCGGCATGAGGCCAGATTTTGCGGGCAACAAAGCAGTCTGACCGGCGCAGAAGTTGAAGATGATCGTCGTAGAAAGTATGAGGTTTGCCTTGGAAATCGAATTTTGACAGCGTCAGAGAGCGGCTTTCAATGGTGTGCGAAACATGGCGCACAAGCGTCTGGAAATAGCTTTCATCGGGAATCCAGACCCGTTTGAAATAGCGATCGTGAACACTGCGGTCGGGATCAGTCAGAATCGCTTCGAGCGTTCGGCGCGTCAGGCACCACCACTGGCTGCCCATATGTGGAACCAGACCCTTGGGAATCCGCCGCTTTACCCGCAGGCGTCGTTGCAGCGCCACATAGGCGTCAAATAACTTGCGTTGTCGCCGCCAGGAAAATGGAAAGCGCAGTGTAAACCGTTCCTGATCCAGTCCCCCAACCGTCCACGGTACATCCGCAGTCGTGGCGCTTTCGATAAAGTCTGTTTCTGGTCGGTCGGCAAGATAGTCTTGTAGTTCTTTGACCGGGCGAAGCGGCAGACAGGATCCCGAACTCAGGTACACATGAGAGACCTGAGGATACTGACGTAGCATCAATCCGGCTGCATCTTGACTGGCCGCAACCAGGCCCCAACTGCCCCATTCGCACCGATGGCGTCGGGAAAACTTCAGTCCGGGCACATCTGACAGTGCCTGCTGAAACGCCTGATACACCTTGACAGAGACGTTGCTGTCGACGTGCACCACCACAGGGCAGCCCCCCGCTGCCCAATACCGCGCAACTTGCTCGGCGCGATCAAAAGCGGTGTGCACCAACATCACAATTCCCACCGTCATGCCCAATTCCCCTTGGACATAAGGCCCAGAATTTCCAGTTGGCGCCAATTGATGTAGCGCTCGGACCATTTGCACCACAGATCTGGGTTGTGGCGCGCGCCCTCGGCATAGGCCGCATACTCTCGCCCGTCGCCATAGTGTTGTCCGCGGGCCAACTCTTCGTTGGCCTTCTCGCCGAGAGTGTTGAGAAACTTCATGTGCAGCATCAGACCAGACGCCTTTTCACCTCCACTGATCTCATAAACCTGGTTCAGTCCGCGCGGCAACAGATTGTGGGTTGAACTGACGTAGGCGTAATGTCTGCTCCATTTTACCAAAGGGATCTTGTTCAAGGCGGGCGCGGACTTGGGTTTATCGGCAAAGAAGGTGCGCGCTCTTGGGCCGCCTTGGATCCATAGGTTGCCATATTGGTGGTTGCGAGTGATCGAATAGTTGCCGGCATCGAACCAATGCGCAATTTCAAGCGGATCCTGTCCAGCGCGGTACGGTTCATCGTTGATCCCGCCCTTGGGATACATATCAAGAAGCATTGCCCCGAACGACCGGATGCCGCAGGTGTCCAGCCAGTCGGTCAAAGCGCGGATCGGGCGGCTGTCACAAAAAGGGTAAACAAAGAACTCGTCTGGGTCCGCAACCAGGCACCAATGCCCGTCGCCGTACCTGCGTTGCAGGCCATTCAACCAGTCCACGCCGAACCGTGACCGCTTGTAGCTGGCTTGCGTTGACCAAAGCGACACGTCCGGCTGTGCCTCCAGATAGGCTGTGGCGCCATCGGTGCTGTCGTTGTCCACGATAAAGAAGTGGTTCACACCCATGTCGCGGTAGTATTTCAGGAAAAATGGCAGACGCAGCAGTTCGTTGCGCTGAGTGGAGAACAGCAACACATCACCTGGGCGGACAAGTTCCGTCCGGTTGGTGACCGGGCGCAACTCTCTGTCTTTGCGCAGCGCGCGAAACAACAGTCTCTTGCGGCGCAAACGCATGTGATATGACTGTAGTATGCCCATTCTGCCTGCTCAGGTCCCTCTGCGTGGTGTGCCACAGTCTAAGCCACAAGGACCTGAAGGAAAGCGAAAGATGTCTGGGCCCTTTCAGTCAAGTCGAGGCATGAGTCCTGCCTGCACCAGACTTTCAGGACCGGTATAACGCTGAGCACCGTCCCACCACAGATCCGGTCCTCTCGCGACTTCGTCATAGTAGCCGTCGAATGCGCGCGGCCTGTTGAAATGTTGTCGACGTACCTTTTCTTCGCGGGCGCGCTTGGTCACGTCCGGCAGAAACTTTGTATGTAGAAGGGCGCCCGCGGGCCCTGTGCTGTCCGGTCCTTCATAAAGCAGGTTCAAACGGGCAGGCAGGGCGGAATGACAAGAGTTGAGCCAGGCATAACGCCGGTGCCATCGCATCAGCGGCAGCTTGTTCAAAGTGGGCGCCTTGCTGGCCTCAGAGGCAAAGAACACCCGGTCACGGACACCGCCCTGCACCCACAGGTTCTGTTTTGGCCATTGTCGCACAACCCGGAAGGGGCCCGGATCAAACCAGTGCAGGCAGTGGGTCGGATCGCTGCCGCTGGTATAAGTTGCGTTGCTCACCGGACCTTTGGGGTACAAATCAACCATCAAGGCGCCAAACCCTTCGATCCGCCGTGTGTCAAGCGCGGCGGTCAATCCGTGCAGGTCGCGACTGCTGCAGCCGTCGTAAACCAGCAATTCGTCTGCATCCAGAACAAGACACCAGTGTCCATGAGCAAACCGCATTTGCAACCACGTCGTCCAATCTACCCCAAAGCGCGCAGCGCGATAACTGGCGGTCGTGCCCCACAAAGAAACATCGGTCTGATGCGCCAGCCAATCGGTGGTGCCATCGGTGCTGCCGTTGTCCACGATCAGGAAGTGATCGACGCCCAATGCGCGGTGGTGCTTTAGGAAATAGGGCAGACGCAGCATTTCGTTGCGCAGGGTCATCACGCAAAGGATATCATTTCTGCCAATGCAATCCGTGCGGATGTTGATCGCCTTGAGGGCATGCCTGCTGCGCAGCGCGCGCCAAAGAAGTTTGCGGCGTTGCCACCGCAGTTTATAGGCCACCCAATACCCCGTCCGCGTCATACCGACCTAGCTATCGTAATGTCCCGTCTGGTGCCAGCGCCAGGCGTCACCGATCATCTGTCGCAGATCAGATCGCTTCGGCGTCCACCCAAGCTCTGTCTGTGCGCGCAAAGATCCCGAGACCAGCTTGGTTGCATCTCCCATTCGACGTGGGCCGATAGTCCAAGGCAGGTTGCGGTTTGTGACTGTCTGCGTGGTCTCGACCACCTCGCGGTTGGAAAAGCCTTGCCCAGTGCCCAGGTTGAACACCCGGCTTGAATTGCCCTCCTGCAACCAATTCAGGCCCAGGATATGGGCATCCACCAGGTCACACACATGCACGTAGTCCCGAATGCAGGTGCCATCGGGCGTGTCATAATCTTCGCCGTTAATCGTCAACGTGTTGCGGCGACCTTCGATGACCTCGAAAATGACCGGGATCAGATGCGTTTCAGGACGATGATGTTCACCTACTTCGGCATCGGGGTCGGCGCCGGCGACGTTGAAGTAGCGAAAAATGACATGGCGCAGGTCATACGCGGCGTCGAAGTCTTGAAGAATGTCTTCTATCGCCCGTTTGCTGGCCCCGTATGCGTTCAACGGCCGTTGGGTCGTATTCTCATCCAGAACCACACTGTCGTGGTCACCGTAGGTTGCACATGTTGATGAAAAGACAATATTCCTGCACCCTGCCGCCGCTGCCGCCTCGATCAGGGTCAAAGAACCCATCACGTTGTTGCGCCAGTATTTTCCGGGTTCGGCCATGGCTTCGCCGACAAGACTGAGCGCGGCAAAATGCATGACAGCAACCGGGCGATAATCTGCAAACACCCGGTCAAGCAGGGCGCGGTCGGTCAAATCGCCCTCGACCAGTGGGCCGAACTTGACTGCGTCTCTCCAGCCGGTGACAAGGCTGTCAAAGGTGACGGGTGTGAACCCGGCCCGTGCCAGAGCCTTGCACGCATGCGAGCCGATATAGCCTGCACCGCCGGTGACAAGAACATGCGCCACTGACGATCACTCCGCAGCCTGTGCGATCATGATCTCTTGCAAAAAGGATGTCAGATCGTCCCTCAGATCAGCGCGGGCCAGCCCAAAGGCCACCGTGGCTTGCAGGAAACCCGCCTTTGAGCCGCAGTCAAAGCGCTGGCCACGAAAACGATAGCCATAGACATTGTTTGGGCCGCGAATGTCCTGGGCGATGGCGTCGGTCAATTGGATTTCACCGCCGGCCCCTTGCTTCATCGCATTCAGATTTTCCAGAACCGAGGGATTAAGGATGTAGCGACCAATAACGGCAAGGTTTGAGGGCGCGCGTCCCTCGGCAGGTTTTTCGACCATCCCCCGCACAGACACCAACGCGTCCATGTCTTCTTGCACATCCAGAATACCATATGCAGAGGTTTGATCATGGGGCACTTCCATTGCAGCGACCATGCTTCCGCCGGTCTCTTGGTAGGCCTCTACCATCTGGGCAAGACAGGGTTTTTCAGCGGCGATCACGTCATCTGGCAGCATCACTGCAAAGGGTTCATCGCCAATCAGCCGCCGCGCACACCAGACTGCATGGCCCAATCCAAGCGCTCTGTGTTGCCGAATATAGGCAATCGTTCCGCTTTCCATGTTGGTGGCTTGCAGCGTTTCCAGAAGGTCGGTCTTGCCCTTTCTGCGCAACTCGTCTTCCAAGGCTGGCATGTTGTCGAAATAATCTTCAAGCGCGCTTTTCCCGCGCGCCGTCACAAAGATGAACTCTGTGATGCCAGCCGCGCGTGCTTCGTCAATGGCGTATTGCACCAAAGGGCGATCGACGAGGGTCATGATTTCTTTTGGAACAGATTTTGTCGCCGGCAAGAACCGTGTGCCCAATCCAGCCACTGGAAAGACAGCCTTGGTCACCTTGTTACTCATACCCTTGCTCCGTTCGTTCACGCATACAACATGTCTAACATAAACCTTGGCCCTTGGTCAGTGCCGGGAGGAGTGACCAAGGTTCAGATTTCTTACGAGCACACCCCGTCACCGACATGCCCCCTGGAAACAGTCTGCTTCCAAAATGGGAACAACAATAAGGCTGAATGATGGAACAATTACGAGACGGGCGCCAAGCGGGTCAGCCGGGACAGGCCCGGCGCCCGGTTTTCAGGCTGTCTTCAGATCAACCGATGGTGCATGGGCAATAAAGAAAGGATTGGCGAAACCCTCCTTGCCATAGACAAGCGGGCTGTGGTCGTCAAACCGAACCACTGCGCCACCGGCACCGGCCAAGACCGCATGGCCGGCCGCAGTGTCCCATTCCATGGTGCGACCAACACGCGGATAAATGTCCGCCTCGCCCGTCGCCACAAGACAGAATTTTAACGAAGATCCTGCGCTTTTCATGTCCTTGACCTGATATTTTCCGATGTAGGTATCGGTCGCTTGATCGCGGTGTGATTTCGACGCAACGACCATAAGCGCGGAATTGTCACTGTCGGCAACCCGGATCTTTTTGGTTTGCCCAACCGTCTCTTTGTCGAACGGGCCCAACTCTTCGAGTGCGGCGCCGTCGCTGTTTGTATAAAACATTCGGTCCTTGGCCGGGGCGTAGACGACGCCACGGGTCGGAACGCCGTCTTCGACGAGTGCGATATTGACAGTGAAGTCACCCCGCCGGTGCACAAATTCCTTGGTTCCATCAAGCGGATCCACAATCAAAAACGTCTTGGCGCTGATGTCATGGCTGTCGGCTTGCTCTTCCGTAACCAAAGCGATGTCGGGAAAGGCCAGACGCAGCCCAGTGGAAATCAACGCATCTGCCGCTTCATCCGCAGCTGTAACGGGACTGTCATCAGACTTGGACTTTACTTCGAAATCGTTCGAATTGTAGATCTCCATGATCTTGTCGCCGGCTTCCAGGGCCAGGGTTCGCATTACGTGGGTTAATTTCTGATAGTCCAATGTTGTCTCCTTTGACCTGCGCCCGCGCAGTTTCATTGATTAAACGTGTTGTGCACCTTATGATATCGACATCTCAGAACGGCAAGCGGCCCCGCCAGACAAGCGCCGCAGATCCGGAGCAGCAACGGCATGTTTCAACCTTCGGCACCGAAGACGCGTCTTGAATCTGCGCTCTATATACTCGAATTGATCTATCACAATTCGGTTCGGGCCATTCGCAAGACACATGGCAATGCCGCGATGTCGATCCTGATGAACATGCTGCAGACCATTATTTTCGTTCTGGCTTTCTATCTTTTGTTCTCTATCCTTGGTCTGCGCGGCGCGGCATTGCGTGGCGATTTCATGGTATACATCATGACCGGGATCTTTCTTTACATGACCCATGTAAAGACCCTAAGCGCTGTTGTCGGATCTGAGGGGCCAGCCAGCCCAATGATGCAGCATGCGCCCATGAATACGGCGATTTCCATTGCCTCGGCGATGATCAGTTCTCTTTACATCCAAGTGCTGTCGCTGGTGGTGATCCTGTTTGTCTACCACGCGGCGATCACGCCGATTTCGATTCAGGATCCGGTTGGCAGTTTGGCGATGGTGCTGCTCAGTTGGTTTACCGGCGCAGCCATTGGTGTTGTGCTTCTCGCTGCCAAGCCCTGGTTTCCAACAGTCGTCAATATCGTGTCGACCATCTATCAACGCGCCAACATGATTGCCTCTGGCAAGATGTTTGTTGCAAATCAATTGCCCGGTTTCATGCTGCCGTTCTTTGTCTGGAACCCGCTGTTTCATGCCATTGATCAATGTCGCGGCTACGCATTTGTTGATTACAACCCACACAAGAGCAACTGGGAATATCCTTTGGTGTTGGGGATCGTGCTGTTCATGGTTGGCCTTATGGCAGAGTTCTATACCCGCAAACATGCCTCTGCCTCTTGGAGTGCACGCAGATGATCCGAGCGTTTCTGATCGTTTTGACCCTGACTGCGACTGCCGCCAGAGCTGACGTGTTCCCCGCACTTTATGATGTGATCGGCGTGGCTGCAGATGATGTTTTGAACATCCGTGCTGCTCCCGATGCGGGCTCTGAAAAAGTGGGAGAGCTGCTGCCAACCGACAAGATGGTAGAAGTGATTGCCCTGAATGCGCGCGGCACATGGGGCCAGGTGAACTCAGCCGAACGTAGCGGCTGGGTGTCGATGAAATTCCTGGTCCGGCGCGAGGGGACAGAAGGTGCGGTTCTGCCCTTGCCTCTGAGTTGTTTTGCAACCGAGCCATTCTGGACACTGGATCTGAAACCCGACAACGAGGTTCATTTTGACCGCTTCACGGACCCGATGTTGGCGCTGACCCTTTTCCAGTTTGGTCGATCTGCAAATCGATCTGATGTTTTCGGGTTTGTTGCTCAGGGCAGTGTAACACTGTCAGGTACTGTGCGGCGTGCAACTTGCAATGATGGCATGTCGGACCGGATTTATGGGTTGGATCTGCAACTGATGCAGCTGGGGAGTGAGATACACCTGTGGTCAGGGTGTTGTTCTCTTAAATAAGAAGGGCCGGAAATCCGGCCCTTTCAGCTTTAGCTTTTCATGCTGTCCCAGAAATTCTTGACCGAGGAGAAAAAGCTTGAGGATTCGGGATTGTTGTTGTGTTCAGACAGGTCTTCGAACTCCCGCATCAACTCTTTCTGCCGGGCTGTCAGGTTCACAGGTGTCTCTACCGCGAGTTCGATGAACATGTCGCCGGTTCCTGCGCCTCGTAGCGCTGGCATACCCTTTCCGCGCAGACGCATCTGGCGACCGGACTGACTGCCAGATGGTATCTTGACCCGGCTGCGACCACCATCAATTGTGGGCACCTCGATGTCGCCACCAAGTGCCGCAGCAGTCATAGAGACCGGCACGCGGCAATAGAGGTTCATTTCGTCTCTCTCAAACAGACTGTGCCGCTCAACCTCGATAAAGATGTAAAGATCGCCCGGAGGACCACCCCGCATTCCTGCCTCGCCTTCTCCGGCAAGGCGAATGCGTGTGCCTGTCTCCACACCCGAAGGAATGTTGACAGACAAAGCCCGCTCTTTGTTCACCCGACCGCTGCCGCCACAGGACGTGCAAGGGTTCTTGATGATCTGACCAAGACCGGAACAGGTTGGACAGGTGCGTTCAACAGTGAAAAAGCCCTGCTGCGCGCGCACCTTTCCCATGCCAGAGCATGTTGGGCATGTGGTGGGTTCAGCGCCACCCTCGGCCCCCGTGCCGTCACAGGCATCACATTGAACAGAGGTCGGCACCTGGATGGATTTCTGAATCCCGGAGTGCGCTTCTTCCAGCGAAATTCGCAGGTTGTATCTCAGATCAGCGCCCCGTGCCGCGCGTTGACGACCCCCTCGGCCACCACCGCCCATCATGTCGCCAAACAGATCGTCAAACACATCCGAGAAGGCACTGGCAAAATCGCCCTGCTGGCCGAAGCCGCCCGCCCGCGGGCCGCCGCCGCCCATACCGCCCTCAAAGGCAGCATGACCATAGCGGTCATATGCCGCTTTCTTGTCGCCGTCTTTCAGGACTTCATAGGCCTCGTTGGCCTCTTTGAATTGTGATTCTGCTTCGGGATTGTCCGCGTTGCGGTCGGGGTGAAGCTCTTTCGCTTTCTTGCGATAGGCTTTTTTGATTTCGTCCGCCGAGGCGCCCTTGGACAGGCCGAGAACTTCGTAATAGTCACGTTTGGACATCTACGTCCTCCTGGCAACGGAACAATAGGGGCCGGCCCGATGTCCGGATCGGCCCCAAGGTGTTCCAAGCTTGGCGATCAAGCTCGCTTGTTATCGTCAAGATCCTCGAAGTCGGCGTCCAGGATGTCATCATCCTGAGAGCCTGCATCTGCGGCCTGAGGCTCTGCGTCGCCACCATCTTCCTGGCTTGCCTTGTAGATGGCTTCACCCAGCTTCATTGCGGCTTCGGTGACGTTCTGGATGCCGCCGCGGATCTTGTCCGCATTTTCGGTTTCCAACTCGTCCTTCAGGGCGGCAATGGCCAGTTCGATGGCCTCGATTGTGGTTGGGTCGACCTTGTCGCTGTGATCTTCCATCGACTTTTCGGTCGAATGGATCAAGCTTTCCGCCTGGTTCTTGGCTTCGACCAGATCCTTGCGGGCCTTGTCAGCTTCGGCATTTTCCTCGGCGTCTTGAACCATCTTTTCGATGTCTGCATCCGACAAACCGCCCGAGGCCTGGATCGTGATTTTTTGCTCTTTTCCAGTGCCCTTGTCAGCCGCGCCGACCGAAACGATGCCGTTGGCATCGATGTCAAACGTCACTTCGATCTGCGGCATGCCACGCGGCGCGGGGGGGATCTCTTCTAGGTTGAACTGGCCAAGTATTTTGTTGTCAGCAGCCATCTCACGTTCACCCTGGAACACCCGGATGGTCACCGCATTCTGGTTGTCCTCGGCAGTCGAGAAGATCTGCGATTTCTTGGTCGGAATGGTTGTATTGCGATCGATCAGACGAGTGAAGACACCGCCAAGCGTTTCGATGCCCAACGACAATGGCGTCACGTCCAGAAGAACAACGTCTTTGACGTCACCCTGCAGAACACCGGCCTGGATGGCAGCGCCCATGGCGACAACCTCATCGGGGTTCACACCCTTGTGCGGCTCTTTGCCAAAGAACTTCGTGACTTCCTCCATGACGCGCGGCATGCGGGTCATACCACCAACCAGAACAATTTCATCGATGTCGCTGGCTGACAGGCCGGCGTCCTTCATGGCCGCCTGACAAGGCTTCAGCGAGCTTTTGATCAGGTCACCTACCAAGCTCTCCAGCTTGGCGCGGGTCAATTTCATCACCATGTGCAGCGGTGTGCCCGACTTCGGATCCATCGAGATAAACGGCTGGTTGATCTCTGTCTGGTTGGCCGAGCTCAATTCGATTTTGGCTTTTTCGGCAGCTTCTTTCAGACGCTGCAGAGCCATTTTGTCCGAGGTCAGATCGACACCATGCTCTTTTTGGAATTCACCCGCCAGATAGTTGACGATGCGCATGTCAAAGTCTTCACCACCCAGGAAGGTGTCGCCATTGGTCGATTTGACCTCAAACAGACCGTCATCGATTTCCAGGATTGTCACGTCGAATGTACCGCCGCCAAGGTCATAGACCGCGATGGTCTTGGTCTCGTCCTTGTCCAGGCCATAGGCAAGAGCAGCGGCTGTCGGCTCGTTGATGATCCGCAACACTTCGAGGCCGGCAATCTTGCCCGCGTCCTTGGTGGCCTGACGCTGAGCATCGTTGAAATAGGCCGGAACTGTAATGACCGCCTGGGTCACATCTTCGCCCAGGTAGCTTTCAGCAGTTTCCTTCATCTTCTGAAGGATAAAGGCCGAGATTTGGCTGGGCGAATACTTCTCGTCCTTTGCCTCGACCCATGCGTCTCCATTGCCGCCGTTGATGACGGAATAGGGAAGGTTCTTCTTGTCTTTTGCCAGATGCTCGTCGTCGAACCGGCGACCAATCAAACGCTTTACGCCGAACACTGTGTTCGACGGGTTGGTGACGGCCTGACGCTTGGCGGGCTGACCGACCAGGCGTTCTTCATCGGTAAAACCGACGATCGAGGGTGTGGTGCGCGCGCCTTCGGCATTTTCAATGACACGCGGTTGCGATCCATCCATGATGGCGACGCAGCTGTTTGTTGTACCAAGGTCGATACCAATCACTTTGGCCATGTTTTCGATCCCTTCTTGTCTTCAAGGCGATGTCCCGAGGCGATGGGACCCGTTACGGCATCCAGCCCCGGATTAGCAAGCACGACAGCCGGGTCTGCGGCTGTTGCACAGTCTGACGGGTATATAAGGAGGGGGGTGGAGGCCTGCAAGCGGCCCGCGCTCCGTCTTTTGACAAATTTTTCAGGTTTTTTGGGCCAGATTTGTCGAGTTTCCCGACAGTGCGGGCGGCATGCAATTTTTCATGCCTCTGGCGCGGTGCGTTCTGGCCCTGGGCTTGTGTCTTGGTACGCTTGGGTCAAAACGAAAGTGCCCCGGAAAATTCCGGGGCACTTCTTTGGATGTGTAAAGGCCTGTGGATCAGGCGAACCACCAGCGTTCGATCAAGCGCGAGCTGTCCATCTGGAAAACGTTGCCGATCGTGCCGGAGTTGGTCAGCTTGACAGAATGCGCGTCCACGTAGTTGGCATACATCGGGATGACCGTACCACCCTCGGAAGACATGAGCGCCTGCATTTCGGTGTACATGTCGCGACGTTTTGTGGCGTCGAGTTCGGCCCGTGCTGTCAGCAAAAGCTCTTGGAAGCGAGCGTTTTCCCAGCCGGTGTCATTCCACGGCACACCGCTTTCATAGGCAGTCGAGAACATCCAGTCCTCGGTCGCGCGGCCCGACCAGTAGCAGGCACACCAAGGCTTTTTCAGCCAGACATTTGACCAATAGCCGTCTGCTGGTTCCTGAACCACGTTCAGGTTAATCCCTGCCGCCTTGGCCGAGGCCTGATAGAGCTGCGCTGCATCAACTGCGCCTGGGAAGGCCGCGTCAGAAGCCGAAAGGTCAACCGACAGACCGTCCAGCCCAGCTGACTTCAGCAGAGATTTGGCCTTGTCCGGATCGTATTCGTTCATCGGAAGATCTGCGGCAAAGTACTGGTTCGCAGGCCCGATCGGAATGTCATTCGCGACTGCGCCGTGACCCAGCAGGATCTTGTCGACCATTTCCTGACGGTTGATTGCATGCTTCAAAGCCTTGCGCACGTTGACATTGTCAAACGGCGACAGGTTGGTCAGCATCGGGAAGGTGAAGTGCTGGTTGCCGGTCACCTCGAAGATGTTGATCATCGGGTTGGCCTTCATCAGCGGCTCGGTCTTGAAATCAACGCGGTTCACAGCGTCAACCTGACCGGTCATCAGCGCGTTCATACGGGCAGATGCGTCGTTGATGGCAATCATCTCGACCGAGTCAAACCAGCCGGCTTTGCCATCTTTGTAGTGAGAATCAACGCGGCTGAGCAACGTGCGCACGCCCGGATCGAAGCTTTCGACCTTGTACAGGCCAGTCCCGATACCCTGGGCAATCGCTTCTTCGATCTGGCCGGCAGGGAACATGCAGATGTGGTAGTCGGACAACAGGAACGGGAAGTCCGCGTTGCCTGCCTGCAGTGTCATCTGCACTTCGTGCTCGCCCAGTTTGGTCATTTCGGTGATGGCCGAAACGATTGGCTTGGCGGCTGATTTTGCACCCTCTGCAGTGTGCATGTTCAACGAGGCGATCACATCGTCGGCGCCAAAAGACTTTCCGTTGTGGAACGTCACGCCCTTGCGCAGCTTGAAAGTCCAGGTCACAGCATCAGGAGATGCTTCCCAGCTTTCGGCCAGTTCACCGACCAGTTCGCCGCTTGCTGAAACTTCGGTCAGAGTGTCGAACACCGCACCATGCGCTGCCATGATCATGAAGCTGTCGGAATGGGTCCGGCTGTCCCAGCTGTCGCTGGTGTTGGCGCCTGCCAGGCCAAGGCGCAGTGTGCCTCCTCGCTTGCCCATGGCAAACGACGGCATACCTGTGGCAGCCAGAACACCGGCGGCTGCCCCGGACTTAAGAAGTCCGCGTCTGCTGATTCTTGTCATAAAGTATCTCCCTGTCTTTCCATTTTCCGGGGGTCCCCCGATTGCGTCGCCCGTTTCGTCAGGCGATTCGTCAATTCATTTTACCCACAGCTGCGTCACCAATGTTATCAACTCCGCGGTCTGCAAGCACCTTGTCGAGCCAATCCGGATCCATTTCCGGAACCGAACTCAGCAAAAGATCGGTATATGGATGATGCGGGGGCGTAAACATTTCGTTCTTTGGCCCCTGTTCAACCACCTTGCCATCCTTCATGACCACCACCTCGTCGGCGATTGAACGGACAGTGGCCAGATCATGTGTAATGAACATGTAACTCAGCTTCAGCTCGTCCTGCAGCCGTGCCAGAAGCCGCAGTATGCCTTCGGCGACAAGTTGGTCCAACGCCGAGGTCACTTCATCGCAGATGATGAACTTGGGTTCAGCGGCAAGTGCACGGGCAATCCCAATGCGCTGTTTCTGACCGCCTGAAAGCTCTGAGGGCAAACGGTCATGGTACTGATCACCGGGCAATTCGATCTGATCAAGCAATTCGTCCACGCGGCGGCGCTTTGCCTTGCCGCTGAGGCCGCCGTAGAATTGAACCGGTCGGCCGATGATCTCTCCGATACTTTTGCGGGGGTTCAAGGCCGTGTCCGCCATTTGATAAATCATTTGCGCCTGGCGCAACTGATCCTTTGTACGCTTGCGATAATCCAGTGGCATCGGTGTGCCATCAAACTCGATCACACCCTGCTTGGGCGGCAAAAGGCCCGTAATACAGCGTGCGGTCGTTGATTTTCCCGAACCGGATTCGCCAACCACAGCGACCGTGCGGCCTTCGTGGATATCAAAGCTGACATCATGCAGGACGGGTATCTTGCCATATGCAGCAGTCACGTTCTTGACCGCCACAACAGGAGTCGCACCCGTGATCACGGCGGGTTTTGCAGGGCGCTGGAATTCGCGGACCGCCCAAAGCGACTTGGTATAGTCCTCTTGCGGATCAGACAGCATGGTGCGGGTGTCGGCCTCTTCGACCTCATCACCCTTCAACAAGACTTTGATCCGGTCTGCCATCTGCGCCACGACCGCCAAATCATGGGTGATGTAAATCGCTGCGGTGTTGTACTCCTCGACAATTTCCCGGATTGAGGCCAGGACCTCGATCTGGGTGGTCACATCAAGCGCCGTCGTCGGTTCGTCAAAGATGATCAGGTCAGGGCGACAGGCCATGGCCATTGCGGTCATCGCGCGTTGCAACTGCCCGCCTGACACCTGGTGCGGATAGCGAAATCCTATCGAATCCGGATCTGGAAGGCGCAGCTTGCGATACAGTTCCATTCCGTCTTTTTCGCTGTCGCCCTTGGACATGACCCCATGCTGCACGGGGCCTTCTGTATGTTGGTCAAGCAGCTTGTGGGCGGGGTTGAAACTGGCTGCCGCAGATTGCGCCACATAGGCGATGCGCTTGCCCAGCAGCCCGCGTTTGACCGCAGCACTGGCGGTCAGCAAATCAATTCCGTCGAACTCCACCGATCCGCCCGAGATGCGCACGCCGTCTCGGGTAAACCCCATCGAGGCCAGGCCAACAGTCGATTTGCCAGCCCCGGATTCACCGATCAGGCCCAGCACTTCGCCTTTGTGCAGATCAAGGTCGATGCCATTGATGATCGGGTTCCAGATCTCGTCACTGCGGCCTTCGATCTTGAGATCGCGAATTTTTACCAGAAGGTCACTCATGATCTTACTCCTTCAGGCCGGAAGATTTGTGAAGCATCCAGTCGACCACGAAGTTTACGGCAACGGTCAGCAGTGCAATGGCGCCCGCGGCCAACAGAGGCGCGGATGCAACCTGTGGCGCAAAGGCTGCGAAGTTGATGAACTGTGCAAGGTCTTTCACCATTGTTCCCCAGTCCGCCAGCGGTGGCTGGATGCCGACACCCAGAAAACTGAGCGAGGCGATCGTCAGGAAAACAAAGCAAAAACGCAGTCCGAATTCGGCCAGCAATGGGGCTGTTGCGTTCGGAAGGATCTCGCGGAAAATCAGGTAAGACAGACCTTCGCCTCGCAGCTTTGCGGCCTCGATATAGTCCATCACCACGATGTTCAGACCAACGGCGCGGGACAGACGGAAAACGCGCGTGCTGTCGATGACCGCAATGATGATCACCATGAAAACGGTCAGCAGCCATTTTTCAGACCCGGCCCAAGCACTGGCGATTGTCATCAGCAGAAGAGCAAAGATCAGAGCAGGAATGGCCATCAGAACATCGACGGCACGGCTGACCACCTGATCAAGCCATCCCCCTAGCGTTGCGGCCAGAAGTCCAAGTGACCCCCCAATCAGAAAGCTGAGGACTGTTGTGGCAAAAGCGATCCCCACGGTGTTTTGCGCACCGTAAATCAGGCGGCTCAGGATGTCTCGACCGATCTGGTCGGTGCCCAGTGGGAACTCAGGATCGCCGCCCATGGCTGGATTGCCCCCCGGAACCACATTGGCCTTGGCAAGCACCTCTTCTTGACCATAAGGCGCAAGCGGGCCGACAAAAAACATCACGATCATGATGACGATCGCGATGCCGAATGCGGCGCCGATGCCTTTTGCGGCATCGCCATCTCCGCCGGCGCGCACGATCTCGGCGATGATCAGTCCGATCACACCAACGATCACGATGGTGGTGACTGAAATCTGCCCTGCAAACAGCGAAACGAAAGCATAGGCGAGGATGATTACAATTCCGAAAGACGCTGTCAGAGGCATGTTCCGGAACACCTTTTTTGATCCCTCGGACCCGATCAACGTGCCCAGAACTCGAAAGAAGTAGGCAAGAACGCTGAAAGCGATCAGCCCATGTACCGCGACAAGGAAAAAGAAGTACTTGTTGGCGTCTTGGCCTTCTGCAGTGATGCCTCGGTAGTAAGTGACGACAACCCAAAGCAGAACCACCATACCAAGGGCGAAGCCAAAGGCGCTGCCAAGCCCCATGTCCCTGAAATAAGGCGCGTTGTCGCTGATACGCTGGCCTGTAAATCGAAACACCCAACCAAGGCCAACGCAGCCAACGATCATAAGCGCAATGTAAAGTACTGTCATTTTGGATGCCTCAGACGCGGGTTTGACAGAATCGACAACACGTCTGCCGTCAGGTTCAGCAGGATGTAGGCGGCCGCAAAGATCAAACAGCAGGCCTGAACCAGCGGGATATCCCGGATTTTGACGCTGTCCACGAACAACTGCCCGATGCCCGGATATACAAAGACCACCTCGACCACGACCACGCCGGTGATCAGATAGGCAAGGTTCAGCGCGATCACCGTGATGATTGGCGCCAAGGCATTGGGCAGGGCGTGGGTAACAATAACCCTGAGAGGAGACAGCCCCTTCAGACGCGCCATTTCAATGTAGGGAGAGGCCAACAGATTGATGATCGCGGCCCGTGTCATGCGCATCATCTGCGCGGTCACGGCCAATGTCAGTGTCAGCGCAGGCAACAATGTGCGCGTCAGGCGTTCGCCAAAGGGCAAGCCATCATGGATATTTGACAGGCTTGGCAACAGCGGGTTCATCACCGCCAGAAACAAGATCAGGATGTAAGCCAGGAAGAATTCCGGAGATGAGATCGAGCTTAGCGTAAAGACATTGGTGACGCGGTCGAAGATTGAATTGCGGTACAGTGCGGCCAGGATGCCAAGGGTCAACGAGAGAGGCACGGCGATGGCTGCTGTCACACCGGCAAGGAACAGCGTGGCTTCGAACCGAGGTGCGATTTGCTCTGCGACCGTCGGTGCCGTGACATTGGCATTTGTTCCGACAAAGCTGGCAAAATTCGCGTTGGCGAAAGAATTCCCAAGGTCACCAACAAGGACGCCGCCGAGCCATTGGAAATACCGAGGGATCAGCCCTTGATCAAGACCAAGATCTTTGCGGATCGCTTCTACGGCTTCGGGTGTTGCGCCCTGCCCCAGGACCAATTGCGCAAAATCTCCGGGCAGCAGGTTCACAGCGATGAAAATGACGATTGAGACAATGAACAGGGTGAGAATACCCAATCCGAGACGTTGCAGAATAATTCTAGAGACTGACGACACGTTTTCCCGGACCCCCCGTTACTTTTGACCGCAATGGTTACCGGATGTCAGGTGCGTGTAAAGGTCTTGTTTCAACGACATTAGTCTCTGGCCCCAATAAGTTGCGTCAAAATTGGTCAGCGGCAAGCCCATTCATGATCTTGACCAACTCGGCGCTTATCCCGGGTTCCGACAGGGCATGCCCCGCATTCGGGATCATGCGCAGCTCACCCATTGGCCAGGCCTGCGCCAGAGTCCACGCAGAATGCGGCGGGCAGATCATGTCGTAGCGTCCTTGAACGATGACCCCGGGAATCTGTGAAATCCGGTCGACATTTTCCAGGATCCAACCGTCTGTTTCCAGAAACCCCCCATTGATGAAATAGTGGTTTTCCAGCCGGGCAAAGGCGCGGGCATAGTTGCCTGGCGCCTCGCCGCCATGGCCGTTCGATGAAATCGAGGCCAAGGCGTTTTCCCATGATGACCAGGCGCGGGCAAAGCGGATTTCGGTTGAGGGGTCGCCACAGAACAGCCGCTTGTTATAGGCCTCGATGAGGTTCGACTGTTCGGCAACCGGGATCATGTCGCGAAAGTGCGCCCAGGGCTCCGGCCAGAACTGTCCGGCGCCGCCGCCGTAAAACCAGTCAAGCTCTGCCTGCGTCATCAGGAATACACCGCGCAGCACAAGATGGGCGACCGCATCTGGATGGCTGATCGCGTAAATCAACGACAGCGTTGCCCCCCAACTGCCACCGAAGACAATGAACTTGTCGATGCCGAGCGTTGCGCGAATCTCTTCTATGTCTGCAACCAGATCCCAGGTGGTATTGCGGTTCACCCCCGCATGCGGTTCGGACCGTCCGCATCCCCTCTGATCAAATAGAATCATCCGGTATCTGCTGGCATCAAAGTACCGCCGCATTGCCGGACTGCAGCCGCCACCGGGGCCACCATGCAGGACAATCACAGGGATGCCCTTGGGGTTGCCACATTGCTCGACATAGATCCTGTGTCCTCCGCCGACCTCGAGCATCCGTTGGTCGAACGGTTCGGTCGGGGGATGCAGATAATGCACTGCGCGCTTTTGGCCCGGGTATTTGTCCATGACACCTCTATATTGGAGGTCAATGACCATTGACCACGGGAAAATCACCGATGACCACCACTGTTGATCCCAGTGAGATTGCAAAGTTCGAGGCGATGGCCGCCGAATGGTGGGATCCCACCGGGAAATTCAAGCCATTGCACATGCTCAATCCCTGCCGGCTCGATTATATCACGACTCAGATTGCTGAAGAGTTTGGGCGTGATCTGGATGCGCCTTTGCCTTTCGAAGGGTTGCATATCCTGGATATCGGCTGCGGCGGAGGATTGCTGTGTGAACCCATGGCCCGGCTTGGCGCCAGCGTGGTCGGCGTTGACGCCGCAGAACGCAATATTCCCGTGGCGCAGGCGCATGCGCGGCACTCAGGGCTTGAGATCGACTATCGTCACACCACGGCCGAGGATTTGGCAGCGACCGGAGCCACATTTGATGTGGTGCTGAACATGGAAGTGATTGAGCACGTTGCCGACCCGGCCGCCTATTTGACGGCGTGCCGAACCGTTTTGAAACCCGGCGGCCTGCACATCTGTTCCACCATCAACCGCAACCCCAAAAGTTTTGCCATGGCAATTGTCGGGGCGGAATATGTGATGCGTTGGTTGCCCAAGGGCACGCATGAATGGTCCAAGTTTATCACTCCAGATGAACTTTTTGCGCTGCTCGAGGCGGCCGGCTTGCAGCCGGTGGACCGCACGGGGTTCCAGTTCAATCCGGTGACCTGGCAATGGCGCCTCTCGGATCGGGATCTAAGCGTGAACTACGTGACATCGGCGCTGAAACCCACGGCTTGATCGCGCGCCGGCGACTGGGCGGTTCCGAGGGTCCGATTGGTCGGATCCGTGCTAACGCCGCGCAGGCCGCTTGGCCTGCCAAAAGACAGTCTCTTGAGGCCGGTTCGCTTAACCTGTGTCGTCCTCAAGCTTGACCCGAAGTTCGCGCAGCACGGGCAGGGCAGCCCGTATGTTGTTCAATCCCAAGTCAGAAACAAGTTCAGTGATCAGGGGCATGATCGCCGCGATGGCCGCATCTCGTGCCGATAGTCCGGACGGACTGATTGCCACCAATTTTCGCCGCGCATCATCCCAATCGGGACGGATGTGGATATGGCCCGCCATCTCCAGCTTGGTCAGTGTGTTTGTCATCGCACCACGTGTCACGTGGAAGCTGCGTGCCAATTGCGCGGGTGTCCGTTCACCCGAGACCCGGGCAAGATGGTTGAGAACCGAAAAATGTGAGATCTCCATCTTGTTGGGCAGCACGCGCGTCAGCCGATTTCTCAACAACTGGTCGGCTGTCAGAAGTTCGCTGAACAACGAGATGGCAAGGGAATCAGTTTCGGTCATTGGGGTCCGGTGATGTCGCGGTCATGGGTCAGTGCCGGGATCTTGCGGCGCGCCTCGTTTACGGTGCTTAAATCCAGGTCCACCGTATAGACACCCGGATCGCGACCCGCGTCCAGCAAAACCTCACCCCAGGGGGAAACCACCATCGAGTGCCCATAGGTGCGGCGCGGCCGACCACGGGACACAGGATGATCACCGGTCTGGGCGGGTGCCAGCACAAAGCTCCCGGTCTCGATGGCGCGTGCGCGCAACAGTGGTTCCCAGTGCGCTGGTCCGGTTGTCGGCGAAAAGGCGGCCGGTGCCGTCAGGATATGCGCCCCAGCCTGTGCAAGCTTGCGGTACAGGTAGGCAAACCGGATATCATAGCAGATCGACAAGCCAATCTTGGCCGACATCATTTTTGCAACAACGGCCCTGTCACCCGGGGCATAGCCGGCGCTTTCGCGATAGGTTTCGGTGTCTGAAACAGTGACATCGAACATGTGCGTCTTGTCATAGGTCGCAACGACCACCCCATCAGCCGATATCAGAACCGACCGATTGGCAAACCGAGTTTCCGGGGCGGCCGATTTTACAGCGATTGACCCCAGAAGCACCCAGATACCAAGCTCTTGGGCCGCTTTGCGCGTGCCACGCAGCACGATGTCATCTGCCTCACTCTGCAGAACCCTGGCCTGATGTGTCCGGCTGAAAGAGACGCAATTCGTGACTTCAGGTGTCAAAGCAAACTCGGCACCCTGTATTTTTGCCTCGGCCAACATCTGGCAGACGGTCCGCAGGTTCGCTTCGGGATCGTCGCCAGATGTCATTTGCAAAAGGGCTGCGCGCATCAGGTGGCCAAAAGTGGATCAAGCTTGCCAGCGCGCTCTAACGCATACAGATCATCACAACCGCCGACATGATCCTCGCCAATGAAAATCTGCGGCACGGTTCGGCCACCATTTGCGCGCTGTATCATTTCTGGCTTGCGATCCGGATCAGCCCAGACGTCGATTTCAGTGAAGGCCACGCCTTTTTGCGTCAGAAGACGTTTGGCAGCATGACAGAAGCCGCAAAGAGGCGAGGTGTAGATGTCAACCTGTTTCATTTTGGAATCCCTTAGACTGATTGTTTGTCCGGGATTTAGGTATCCTTTGCAACGCGTGCCAGTGCGACCGTGAAGAGATGTCGCGCGCCGGCCTCACGAAGCGCTTCGGACGCTGCTGTAAACGTGGCGCCGGTGGTCATGACGTCATCAACCAGAAGAATTGGCCGGCCTGAGATCTTGTCGGAATGTACCGGGTTGACCTTGATGCTGTCCAGAACCGTGGCAAAGCGATCGTCCTTGGTTTTGCCGTCAAGAACTGGCGTGTAACGTTTGCGCAGCAAGGCGTCCGGACACCAGTCCAGATCCATGTGTTTGGCCAAGTTCTTGGCGAGTAGGGCGGATTGATTGAAACGGCGCTTCAACAGGCGGCGAAAGTGCAAGGGGATCGGCACAACAAGCGCATCTGACAGATCGATGTCGGCCAGGCTGCGGGCCATCCATTGGGCGGCAGGCGGTGCAATGTCATGCCGGTCTGCATGCTTGAGCTTTAGCACCAGCTTGCGCCCGTTGTCCTTGTAAAGCAACGCCGCCCGGCCCCGGTCCCAGGGGCGGGCAGTTGTCAGGCAGTCGTCGCAGTGGATCGGATCGTCACCGGGCGTGTCATCGGGATCTCCGGGCAGGGGGACGCCACATAAATCGCAGGTCAAGCCGCTGATAAATGGGGTGTCGCGCCAGCACGTGCCACAAAGGCCGGTGTCGCTATCGACCAAACCACCGCAGGAAATACACCGTGGCGGATAGACCAGCCGCACGGCCGTTTGCATTGCTTTGCTCAGCATCCTATGTGTCGCCAATGTCTGACACACCTCTTTTGACTGACCGGACCGCACTTGCGCGCAACCGCGCCCGGGCTGCCAACGCGCCGGCCCTGTTCCTGCACGAGATCGCTCGTGACGATCTGCAGGATCGTCTGATCTCGGTTAACAGAGTGTTTACAGCGCCAGCCGTGGTGACGCCCTTTCCGCAAATCTGGGAAGGTGTCCTGGAAAATGCAGTGGTCATTGCGGACGATGAGATTCTGGACCTCCGCGAGGGTGCGCATGATCTGATTATCCATGCGCTTGCCTTGCATTGGTCCAATGACCCCCTCGGTCAGCTGATCCAGATGCGCCGCGCCTTGCGGCCGGACGGCCTTTGCCTGTCAGTTCTTTTTGGCGGGCAAACCCTGCACGAACTGCGCAGCGCTGTTGCACAGGCCGAGGCCGCAGTTACCGGAGGCCTATCCCCGCGGGTCGTCCCTATGGCCGAAATCCGCGACCTTGGCGCCCTTTTGCAACGTGCAGGCTTTGCCCTGCCGGTTGCTGATGCCGCGCCGCTGACAGTGGCCTATCAATCGCTTTTCCATCTGGCGCATGATCTTCGCGCCATGGGAGAGGCGAACGCCTTGCAGGGCCGGCTGCGGACCCCCACCCGCCGAGAGGTTCTGCTGCGTGCGGCTGATCTTTACGCGCAGGGCTATGCTGCGCAGGACGGCCGGTTGCCTGCGACCTTTGAGGTGATCACCCTGACCGGCTGGGCTCCTGATGGCAGCCAGCAACAACCTCTCAGGCCCGGGTCCGCAGCACATCGACTGGCCGAGGCGCTGGGCACGCAGGAAACCAAGTTCAAAGATTGACCCCTGACGCTGGCAGGTTAGGTAAGGCATGTTAGAGCCAATTTCGGAATGCCATCATGCTTGACGCCACCGCCCAATCCGAACGCCCGACCCATGCAGAGGCGGATCATCCAAAAGTGCGCAAACCCAAGGTTGGCGTGCTACTTGCAAACCTTGGGACTCCGGATGCCACGGACTATTGGTCCATGCGGCGATATCTGAACGAGTTCCTGTCGGACAAGCGCGTGATCGATTATCCGTCCTGGAAATGGCAACCTCTGTTGCAGCTTATCATTCTGACCAAACGACCGTTTTCCTCGGGTGAGGCATACAAGTCGATCTGGAACACCGAAAAAGGGGAAAGCCCGCTGATGACCATCACGCGGGACCAGTCAGCAGCGGTTGAATCCGCTGTCCAGGCCCAGTTTGGCGATCAGGTCATGGTGGATTTCTGCATGCGCTACGGCAACCCGTCGACGGAATCTAAAGTCCGCAAGATGGTTGAGGCAGGATGCCGCAAAATTCTGTTCTTCCCGCTGTACCCTCATTATGCCGGTGCAACATCGGCGACGGCCAACGACCAATTTTTCCGCGCCTTGATGAAGGAAACATGGCAGCCCACTGCGCGGGTCGTAGAACCCTATTTTGAACATCCTCTTTATATCGAGGCGCTGGCACAGTCGGTTGAACGCAAATACGCCGAGTTGGATAAAAAACCTGATATCCTTGTGTGTTCTTACCACGGCATGCCGATCCGCTATCTCAAGCAAGGGGACCCCTATCATTGCCAGTGCCAGAAAACGACGCGCCTGTTGCGCGAAAGGCTGGGTTGGGATCAGACCGAAATTAAGACAACTTTCCAATCGGTTTTCGGTCCAGAAGAGTGGTTGCGCCCCTATACGGTCGAAGAAGTTGCGCGCCTTGCCAAGGAAGAGGGCAAGACAAACATCGCGGTGATTGCGCCGGCTTTTTCAGCTGATTGCATCGAAACGCTTGAAGAGATCAACGAAGAAATCTTTGAAAGTTTTGAGGAAGGTGGCGGGGAAACCTTTACATATATTCCATGCCTGAATGATGACCCTGCGCATGTTACCGCGCTTACGGCTGTAATCGCACAGAATTTGCAAGGCTGGATCGCAGATGTGTGACAGTCACCCAAGTGACGTGACAATAAAAAAGGCAGCGCTAAAGCACTGCCTTTTTTTTGTTCGGAAGGCCGATAGACCTTAGTCTGACGCAACTGCCAGAACCAGCGCCAGCATGACCAGCGGGATCACGATGCCTGCAGCCGACGACGAAGCGGCGGTTTCTACTTCAACAACGGCAGGTTCCATAACAACATCATCTTTTGCATACGAACCGGCAAATGCGGTCGAAGCAGCGGCTGTTAGCACGGCGGCGAGAGCGAGTTTCTTCATAACTATCCTCCAGTATTACGCCTGCCGTTCCCCCATGGTGGAAAAATACGACAAGCACCCAAGACTTACCTCGTGAGATTTTTTAATCAGCAAATCCCTGAGAATGCAAACTTAAGTTTCTTGCGCGCCTCTGAGGATCGCCGAAATGTCGTCAAATTAGCAACACCTGCGTGCCAACTTTTGCCATCCCGAACAGCTGCGCAATGTGCTCGTTGTAAAGGCCGATGCACCCGTTTGACGATCTGCGGCCAATTTTGCGCGTATCATGGGTGCCGTGGATCCTGTAATATTTCCAACCCAGATAAAGCGCATGCGTGCCAAGGGGGTTGTCAGGGCCGGGGCCTACAAAGTCGGGCCATTCTGGGTTGCGGACCTTCATGGCGGGTGTCGGGGCCCAGGACGGTCCCTCGACCTTGCGGATCACGCTGGTTCGACCGCGGCGTGTCAGGTCTTCGGTCAAGGGTACCGACGAGGGGTAAAGATGATACTGACCGTCGGCTTGCCAGTAGTGCAGCGCCCGCGAATCGATATCAACCAGAATGGCACCTTTCTTCAGGCTGGCAAAATAGGGCTGCCAATCCAATGCGCGAAAACTGCTGATATTGCGGCGCACAACCTTTGACAGATCGCGTTCCACTTCCGTGGTGTCCGGGTCAAAGGTTTCCTGCGCCAGCGCAGGTGCTGCCAATGTGGCCGCACTGCTGGCCAAAAAATTGCGGCGGCTCAAATATGTCTTTCGACGCATGGCTATGGCTCCCTCGGGCGGAATTTGTGATGCGACGACATTATGGCGCGAAAGTCGCAGTCGCAAATCAAACACCTGTCATCTGGGCAACTCACGCGCATGTGGGTTTGAAAGGCAACGGCTTGCAGGCTACAGACAGGGAGATGACCATTGGCTAGCGGGCGAACATGCGTGTAATTCTTGGACTTTTCTTGATTCTTGTGTCGGTTGCTGGATGCACAACGACAACGCAACAGCCCCAGGTCCTGGCGGCTGATGGCAAGCCGCTGCCGAAACTTTACAGGATTTCGTCGGCAAACTCGGGCCGAATCCAGTTTCGAGTGCTTGACTCCGTGAACGCCCTGCGCGGCGCTGCTGGCGCTGACCCTGTGGCCTTCAACGCCCAACTCAACGCCGCTGCGGCGACGCATGCGCGGGACATGTCTTTGCAGAACCGCCCCTGGCATTTCGGCTCTGACGGGTCTTCGCCGATCGACCGGGCAGCACGCGTGGGCTACCGGGGGGTCTTGATGGGTGAAAACATCTCAGAGACCTATGAGACCGAGATGGAGACACTGGGCGCCTGGATGGAAGATGAAAACACCCGTCGCATCATCCTTGGACCAGAGGCGCGTGACATGGGCTTTGCATGGTACCAAGAGCAAAACGGAAAGATCTGGTGGGTCATGGTGATGGGCAAACCGGCCATGGCCGAGCCCCTTGGTTTTGACAGCTAGGGCGCGATAAGGATCGGCGTGCCGTTGCGAACCATGGCGTAGATCTGTTCAATCTCGCGGTTTTTGACAGCGATACAGCCCCAAGTCCAATCCTTGTCGCCAACACGAAACTGCCTGGGGCGGCCGTGAATAAAAATATCGCCGCCTGGATGTTCGCCCAGGGCCTCGGCTTCAGCAAGATCGGCCTCATTGGGATAGGAAATGCCCAGAGACAGGTGAAAGGCACTATTTGGGTTGCGCCGATCGATGGTATATTCGCCCTCTGGCGTTTTTCCGTCGCCCTCGATCTGTTTGTCACCTGATGGCGTGAACCCCAGGTCGATATCGTAGGTCTCGAGCACCTCGCCGTGGTGCAGAAGATACATCCGTCGCGCCTCTTTCTGGACAATGATTCGGGTCACCTCTGGGCCGTCATAGCGTTTGAACTTGCTGCTGCATCCCGTTGCCACTGCCGAGACCAGGACCAGAAGAAAAATCGGAACGATACGCATATGTTGCAACCTGCTCATTTTTTTGAGCCAGCTTATGACAAAGCAAACAGCGACGATAGCGAATTTGTCATCACGATTCTGACCCGGCCTGATCTGCCAGCCGTTTCTCGATTGCCTCAAGCCGGGCCAGAACCTGATCGCGATATGCGTCTGTCGCCTGGTTTTCCTCTTCGGCGTGTGCGTCCTGCATGGAGTTCACAATCAAACCGACCAAAAGGTTTACGACGGCGAAGGTCGTGACCATGATAAAGGGCACAAAGAAGGCCCAGGCATAGGGATAGATTTCCATCACGGGCCGGACAATTCCCATTGACCAGCTTTCCAGTGTCATGATTTGAAAAAGCGAGTAGGCGGACAGGCCCAAAGATCCAAACCAGTCCGGGAAGCTTGTCGAGAACAGCTTTGTCGCCATCACCGCACCGATATAAAAAATGATGGCCATCAGCAGGAAGACACTGCCCATGCCGGGCAAAGCGGTGATGAACCCTTCGACCACACGGCGCAGGCGCGGCGCCACCGATATCACGCGCAGGACCCTCAGGATGCGCAGGGCGCGCAGCACTGACAACCCCTGAGTGCCCGGTAGAAGGGCGACACCAACGATGACAAAATCAAAAAGGTTCCAACCGTTGCGAAAGAACCGCCCGCCGCGGGCAGCAAGTTTCGCCACGATTTCAGCCACAAAAATTGCAAGGCAGACCTTATCCAGTGTGGTGATCAGCGGTCCGACTGCGTGCATGACTGTGTCAGAGGTTTCCAACCCCAAAATCACCGCATTCAGAATGATCACCCCAATGATCCCGTTCCGGATCGCGGGCATCTCCAGAAAAGCGTCAAGCTGGCTGCGCCAATTCATGTGTTCAATCCTGCCGTATAAACTCTGCCACCAGTTCCACATGGGTGGACCAGCGGAACTGGTCAATAACCACGATACCGCGCAGGTCAAACCCATTTGCCTGAAGGTGCGCGGCATCACGCGCAAAGGTCACGGGATTGCACGAGACATAGGCAATCCGGGGCACTTCGGACCGGGCGATCTCGGCCACTTGGGCCTGTGCTCCTGCGCGCGGGGGATCAATCACCACAGCGCCGAAGCTGCGCAGCTCATCGGGCAGCAAAGGGGTGCGGAACAGATCGCGTGTCTCGGTTGTGACTCGTTTCAGCCCCTGCGCCTGGCGCCAGCCCTGATCCAATGCGCGCAACATGTGCCGATCTCCCTCGACCGCATGAACTTCCGCGCCTTGGGCCAGCGGCAACGCAAACGTGCCACAGCCCGCAAACAGATCCGCGATACGGGCGGCCCCCTTGGTGATTCGCGAAACAGCGTCCTGCAGGGCCCGTTGTCCCTCTTCCGTCGCTTGCAGAAAGGCACCTGCCGGCGGCACCACCCGCGCCGGGCCAAAGCGCTGCGCAGGTGGATGGCGCAGGGCTACGGTTTCGCCATCCCAGGTCAACCGTGGCAGGTCATAGGCATTTGCAAGCTCTGGCAGCGCTTGACGCAACTCGTCGTTCAGTGGTTTGCCGCCAGTTACGCTGACATCAAGCCCACCCTCACTGCGGGTGACAAGCACGGACAATTCGCCTTTGCGGCTTGCGGATGTAATCGCAAGCTGTTCGACCAACGGCAAGGCCGTCGCGATTTGGGGATGCACCAATTGGCAATTCGGCACGCTGACCACAATATCAGAGCGCTTTTGGTGAAAACCGGCCAACGCGCCCTTTTTGGTACGCCGTGCCGAAAAGCTTGCGCGACGTCTTGAGCGTGGCTCTGAGGTGACCGGCCCGTCGATCGAAGGCGTCAGACCATGCGCGGACAGGGCATTGCGCACCACCTCGACTTTCCAGTGTGAAACGAAGCTGTCAGAGGCATGCTGTAATTGGCATCCGCCGCAGGCCTTGGCATGGCTGCACGGTGGACGAACGCGGTCGTCGCTGGGGGTCACGATCTTAGGGGTGGTGATCACGCCTGCGGTGGCCTGACCTTCGATTTCCTCGCCAGGAAGGGTACCGGGGACGTAAACCGGACCCTTGGCGATGCCATCGCCCTGATGGCCCAGTCGTTCAATGAAAAAGCGCTGCATGAGTGCTGTCTTGCCTTGATGCAGCGCTGAGGTCGAGTGTTTTCGAAAGCTTCTGGGCACCGCCGCTGGTGTTCCACCAACCATTGTCAGCGATGAAGCGGCCTGACTGTGGCCAAATGGCATGTGAGTCGCTGAACACAGCCCATGGAACCCGAGAGGCCAAAAGTCCCGCAAGAAAGCAAGGTCTCCGATCTGGCCACTGAGCCGTGCGCGCGTCTGGCAGATCGTCAAACGCATCATGATCGAGGCAGGCCTGCCAGATGCTCCGCATCGCAGTCCGAAAGGGCTCTGTCATGGGTTTGGGATCAATGCCACTGTGAACGGCATCCCTCTGCACATGCTGCAAAAGTGGATGGGTCACGCTCAGCTTACAGCGACCGCGATCTATGCGGACGCCGTCGGCAAGGAAGAGCAAGACATCGCCACCAGGATGTGGGGTAGGGAGCATGTATCTCACACGGATCGACCGTGGCGCGAATCTGTATCGGTATTATCGCATGGAGATCGTGCCGGGTTTGTTCGGCGATTGGGGGCTCGTGCGAGAGTGGGGCAGGATCGGTCGGGGTAGTCAGACACGCACGGATTGGTTTGGAACCGAAACGGAGGCCCAAAACGCTCGGATTGAGCTGCACACGGAAAGGGCGAAACGCAGCTACGTGTGAAGCAAGGCAGCCACGCCGGAGCAACGCATGCACAACACAGACGTTGTGCACCAAGTTGTGGTGCAGATATTACAACAAAGACAGGCCCCACAGCGCGATCGGACTCAACGGCCCGATTGCCATGCTCTATTCCTATGGCATTCCCATGGCGCCACTACCCCGTCATCAAGATGAAAGCCTGAAAAATCCACCACTCAGCGGCGCAACGATGGGCAGCAGTGCAAATTCACCATCGACTCCTCCAATTTCCACATTGACCCCTGATCTAGGAGTGCTTACGGGGCCGGAATAGAAAAAGGAACTCCAAGTACTTGGCGACACTAATTCTGGAACCTAAGAACTTCAAGAAACCGAACACTCGGATTCTGAATTTTTTTGGCTCCTTCTGTCAATATTTACGTTTATTCTAGTCGAATATCTTGCAAGGTTTCATTACTCCAAAGAACTGTCAAATTCCGTCGCGGATTTGCCCTTCCTGTCTTTGAGGGTGCAAACAATTGAGCATGTATCATCTGCCGACCTTCCCTACTATGTTGGCAGCGTTCTTGTCTTCCCTTTTTATGTGTTTCTCTGTTTGTTGATTTTTCTTCGTTTTTACAGGTTAAGTGATTGGGAGATTCCAACAGACGCCAGGAAACGAGTGCTTCCAACTATTGCTTTATTTGCTGCGTCTGTTGTTTGCGCCGTTGTTCTTTTTTCTTTCCCCGTAGCGGATGCTCTCGGTCAAGTAATACGATTTCGGAGGATTTCAACGTGGCCCATATTTTACTTTTTCAATGTGTTTTTTGGCTCATTTTTGGCGTTCTGTTTTTTTCAACTTGTTGGAATCCTTTATTATTTTTGGAGAGCTAGGCTCAGGACTCATAACCAATAGATGACGGTTGCTGCGAGGGCGATGGCAGACAGGAATACTTTCGGGCACCTGTCGTATCGAGTTGCCACCCGCCGCCAGTCCTTCAACCTGCCGAACATGATTTCAATGCGGTTGCGCCGTTTGTAGCGACGCTTGTCGTACTTTACAGTCTTTTTGCGCCGCTTTCGACCAGGGATGCATGCGCGTATCCCTTTGTCTTTCAAAGCGTCTCTGAACCAATCGGCGTCATAACCCCGATCTCCAAGCAGCCAGTCCACTTTGGGCAATCTGCTCACCAACGCCCGTGCCCCGATGTAGTCGCTGACCTGACCTGCGGTGACAAACAGGTTGAGAGGGCGTCCTTGGCTATCACAGATCGCATGCAGCTTGGTGT
>JAKVCP010000129.1 GCA_022448925.1 Paracoccaceae bacterium | reverse complement strand
GCAGACCTGCAAGAAGGCTTTGCGCGCTCTGGCCACGCACGGCCAACTGTTTTGATCATCGGCGCCCTCGGCCGCGTTGGCACAGGGGCGGCTGATCTGTGCACTTCCATGGGCATATCGCCACCACGCTGGGATATGGCTGAAACCACAACAGGCGGGCCATTCCCGCAAATCTTACAGCATGACGTGTTTCTAAACTGTATTCTTGCGCGTCCGGGAACACCCGTTTTCGTGGCCAAATCTGCATTGACCGGCCCGCGCATCCTATCCGTAATCGGAGATATATCCTGCGATCCAGACAGCGATTTCTCACCGATTAAGGTCTACGACCAGGCCACCACCTGGGCCGAGCCTGCCAGACGCGTGCATTCCAATCCGGCTCTTGATGTGACAGCGATCGATAACCTTCCTTCCCTGCTACCCGCAGAGAGCTCTGAGGATTTCGCAGAACAGCTCTTGCCGCATCTCGCCACGCTGGATGCGCTGAATGAGGGCGTCTGGAGCCGCGCTAAAGCCATGTTTGACCATTATGTCAAGGGAGAAGACCAACAATGACAATCCATTGGTGTGGCACAGGTTTGAGCGCAATCCCTGGTCTGCGGCGGCTGCTGGAAGCCGGTCACGATATCCATGTTTGGAACCGGACAACTGCAAAAGCCGAGAGCGCTGTCGGTGATCTCACCGACAGAATCTCCCGATTTGACCTCGACACAATCACCGACACGCTCCAGCCAAATGACATCGTGGTCTCTATGCTACCCGGGGATTGGCATGTGCCACTGGCCAAAGCATGCCTATTTGCAGATGCCCATTTCGTGTCTTCCAGCTACATCTCACCAGAGATGGCCGCTCTCGATGGGAACGCGCGCAAACGTGGCCTCAGCTTCGTCAATGAAATCGGCCTCGATCCCGGCATTGATCACCTGATGGCCCATCACCTCGTCGAGGATATGCGGTCGGCAGGCGTCGCGGGCCCCGATAGCGACATCAGCTTTCTCAGTTATTGCGGTGGAGTTCCCAAGTACCCCAATTCTTTCTGTTACAAGTTCTCCTGGTCTCCGCTTGGCGTACTAAAAGCGCTGCGCGCACCCTCTCGGTCTCTGCACAACAACGCAGAACTCCGGGTCGACCGCCCCTGGAATGCCATCACCAGCTTCACCGCACCCCTGCCCAAACTCGAAACCTTCGAGGTTTATCCAAACCGGGACAGCCTCCCATTCATCACACAATACCACTTTGATCCAAGCTGGCGTATCCGGGATTTCGTGCGCGGCACACTGCGGCTCAACGGCTGGAAGGATGCCTGGGCAGATGTCTTCTCTGAAGTCGAGCGCCTTGAAACAGCGCCAGACGCCACAGCCGAAGCCCGTCTGCGCGAGATGTCAGACGCATTCTGGGACGAGAACGCCTACGCCCCCGACGAGCCCGACCGTGTGATCCTCTGCGTCGATCTCAGTGTCGAGAACAACAGCACACCCGTTTGGCACAAAACCTATGTTATGGACGCATGGGGCGACACCCGAGGCACTGCCATGGCACGGCTTGTCTCTGTTCCCCTTTCAATGGCCGTCGAAAGTGTGCTGAACAGGGAAATTCCTGCAGGGGTAACGCCCGCCCCGCACGATCCAAAACTGATCGCGCGCTATATGGACAAAGTGAACACACTGGCCCAGCACCTGCAGATCGTTGGCCACTTGGCCTGACCCTGCACGCTGCCGTCATCTTGGCCAAAATACTCCGGGGGAATGGCCCCTTAGGGGCCAGGGGGAAGCGCCCCTTGCCCCACCGCTAGTTGTTTTTATCGAGCTGTTTTTGAACGCAACGTGAAACATATTGACGACCCGCGAAGCTCAGTGGGCGGTTCAAGGTCTTTCAGTTGGGCACCTTTGTTCGGACTTTGCGTGAACAGGATGCATTCATCCAGCCATGGTGATTTGCAACGCCGTGGGGAACGATAAGACCGCCAATATTCCGGCCCTATCGTCCCCGCACGCGGCCTACTTAGAACGTCCAGTTGAGCCCGACGCGAATATTTGGCCCCTGTGCGTTTGCACCGATCTCTTGGTTCGCGTTCAGCTGAAGTTGCAGCCCCGAGCTAAGGTCTTTTTCGTAGCCGATCTCAATGCGGGCACCTTTGAAATCATTGGATGCAACAGAGAGGGTTTCAGAGGTTGAAAACAGACTAACATCCACGTCACTGTCGCCCAGCTGCTGTCGCCAAACTCCGCTGAGCTTCGCTGTCAGGAGTCCGCCGTCGCTGATTTGCTTCTGCGCGGTGGCCCCCACTGCGACCTCCATCACGTCGGTTGTCACCTCCCCGATTGTGGCAGAAGCGCTGCCCAAAGTCGCAGTGTAGCCCTCGTTGGTCTGGCTGGTATAGCGCGCGTTGGCAAAGCCGAGCAGTTTGAAATCCTGCCCCACATTAAACGCACGCTCAGCGGCGATATGCGCAGTGAAAATACGGCTGTCGTATTCGGACTGCGGATTGGCAATGCCGCCTACGGCCAGCGTTTGATCTGTTGAGAGCCAACCAAATCCGATCCCTGCTTCAAGGTCGAAGGCGCCGATGGTTTGACCGATGGTGGCGTTGAGGTAGTAGCCTGTGGTGTCAAACTCAGTGCCGGTCCCGCTTCCGCTGGCGCTGATTACGCCCAAGCCAAAGCGCAAGGCGGCACCGGTATCCATTTGTCCAGCGAGGCCAAACCGGGCATTGCTCAGCGTGACGGAGGTCTCGGCGCCCGATATCTCGTCAAGCTCACTGTATTGCAGATCAAAAGCCGCGTAGGGCCGCAAGCCGCTGCCCGTTCCACCCCGGGTGACCTGCGCGGCAGGGCCAAAGCTTGGGGCGCCGCTGTCGCCAATCGCACTGCCCAAGGCCGCGGAAAGGGCGCTTGAGGGGGCGAAATCGGCGCCGTCGATGGCCACATAAACCGGGCGCGTCCCGCCTTCATCCTGCACAAACCAAGTTGAACTCTTGCTGGAGACGGTCGTCGTGAAAGTCGCTGCCCCTCCGGTGTTGTCGTCGAAGGCAAACACAGCGCTGCCTCCCCGTGCATCGAGGTCTACATCGCCGGTGAAGGCAGCTCTATCATCCCAAAGGTTGGGTGTCGCATCGCTTGGGCCTACCAACTTGATCAAGCCCTGCACATCATCTGCGCTGCTGCCATTGAGGGTGCCCGCGCCATTCTCGATATACAGGGCGTAGACGTCACCATCGCCTGATGCACGGATGGTCCCCAAACGGTCGATCGTTCCGCTAAGTTCCCGCAGGTAGACACCAGCTGTCAAAGGTGTGCCTGCGCCGTCAGTCTCTGCGATAATCGTGCCGCTGTTAGAGAAAGACCCCTGGAGATCTTCGATATAAATCCCGAGCGCTTTCCGATCGTCACGGGGGGCCTCAGAATTGGCGGACGCTGTCACCCTTGCAATGATCTCGCCACTGTTTGTGAAATCACCGGATACACTGTCAGATTTGACAGCCACAGCTTTGGAGCCCGTTGCGGCCATTGCCGAGATTGTACCTGTGTTTTTGAAATCCCCGGAAATGGCTCTCGTTTGAACGGCGTTACTGGCTGAGTCCTCATTTGCTATTGCTATGATCGTGCCGGAGTTTACGAAGTCTGCACTAATATTGCGCGTATCAATGGCGTCGGCGCGAGAGCCTACCGTTGCTCTGGCCGAGATAAGGCCAAGGTTGGTGAAATTCCCACCAATGTTATGCGTTTCAACACTGTTGGCGTTCGCATCTATTGTGGCCGTTGCCACTATTCTTCCGGAATTTGTAAAATTCTCAGAAATGTCCTCCGCATTTAAAGCATATCCGCTGCGCCCCTCTGTGGCCGTTGCCGTAATTGTTCCAGAGTTGTTGAAACTGCCGAATAGATTTTCAAATTCAACAGCATCTACATACGAATCCTTTGTGCCTACGGCGTTGATTGTGCCAGTGTTTGTAAAATCTCCAGAAATATCGTCTGTCTCAAATGCATTGGCGTAGCTATTTTCTGTGACTGTCGCTGTGATCGTGCCGGAGTTTGTGAAATTACCGGAGATACTTTCGATTACTATGGTATTGGCTTTAGCATTCTCTGTGGCCGTCGCTGTGATCGTGCCGGAGTTTTCGAAGTCTCCGGATATATTGTATGTATCGAAGGTATTGGCATAGGCGTAGTATGT
>JAKVCP010000128.1 GCA_022448925.1 Paracoccaceae bacterium | reverse complement strand
TGACAAGAGACTGGTGGTCAAAACGGTCTTCAACAGACCTGATTTCGTAAAATCTTTAGGTACATGCGGACCTGGAAAAAACGGTTGTGCGCTCTTCTGCTCCTTCGGAGACAAGGGCAGGGGGCACCGTAAACCGCTTGGACCCGGCCAAGGATATGCCCGAGAGGGCATTCTATGAGTTCCCCTGAAAGACCACCACATTTTAGGCAATCAAGAGTCAGATTGGCCAAAAACGGGTCAACTCAGGGTCCTGTTACACCATTAACGACAAAAGGCCGGCCAAGTTGGCCGGCCAATTATGGGAGCGATATGGGTTAGACGGACATGCAGATGTATTTCATCTCCAGAAAATCCTCGATGCCGTGGTGACTGCCTTCCCGACCCAAGCCTGATTGCTTGACCCCACCGAATGGTGCCATCTCGGTTGAAATGATACCGGTGTTGACCCCAACGATTCCGTATTCCAAGGCCTCGGCCACTTTGTGGACGCGGCTCAGGTCTTTGGCATAGAAATAGGATGCCAAACCGTAGATGGTATCATTTGCCAATTCGATGACCTCATCTTCGTCCTCAAATTTGTAAAGTGGCGCCAGCGGACCAAAAGTTTCGTCCGTGGTGAACAACATGTCGTTTGTTGCTCCTGTCACAATGGTGGGCTGGAAAAAGGTGCCGCCCAGTTCAGAGGCAGACCCACCCAGAATGACGTCAGCCCCCTTGGTCGTTGCATCACTGATGTGGCGTGTGACTTTCTCGACAGCTTTTGTATTGATCAAGGGTCCGAAAACCGTCTCGTCGTCAAAGCCATCGCCAAGTTTCATTGAGCTGACGCGCGCTGCCAGTTTTTGGGCAAAAGCGTCATACACCCCGGATTGAACGTAGATCCGATTGGCGCAAACACAGGTTTGGCCATTGTTGCGAAACTTGCACATGATCGCGCCGTCAACCGCGGCATCAAGGTCTGCGTCGTCAAATACGATGAATGGCGCGTTGCCACCAAGCTCCATCGAACATTTCATCACTTGGTCAGCAGCTTGTCGCATCAGAATGCGACCGACATTCGTTGATCCTGTGAACGTCAGCTTTCGCACGGCATGGTTTTCACAGAATTCTTTTCCGATTTCAGAGGCATTCTGGCTCGGCACGATGTTCAGGACGCCTGCTGGGATACCAGCACGAACAGCCAGAACACCCATGGCCGTGGCTGAAAGCGGCGTCAGCTCTGACGGGCGTGCCACCATGGCACATCCGGCGGCCAAAGCCGGTGCGACTTTGCGGGTGATCATGGCATTGGGAAAATTCCAGGGTGTGATTGATGCGGCCACTCCGACCGGCTGCTTTATCACTGTGATCCGCTTGTCGCGTTGATGGCCGGGAATGGTCTCGCCATAAATACGTTTCGCTTCTTCGGCAAAAAATTCGATGAAAGACGCACCATAGGCTATCTCGCCGCGGGCTTCGGCCAGGGGTTTGCCTTGTTCGGCCGTCAGGATCCTGGCGAGATCCTCGGCGTTTTCCATCATAAGGTCGTACCAGCGGCGCAACACGGCGGCGCGTTCTTTTCCGGTCCAGCGGGCCCAATCCTTTTGCGCGGTTTCTGCCGCGGCGATGGCTTGTGCGACTTGATCACGAGACAGATCGGCCACCTGTGCAATGACATCCCCTCGGGCTGGGTTTGTCACATCAAACGAGCCATTGGCACCCTCTACCCAATCACCATCGATCAAGGCACGGGGTTCCAGCAGGCCTGGATCATTCAGCATTTCGGATAAGTTGGTATTTTGGTCCAGCATGGCACGCTCCGATGCAAATTTCCTGATGGCATAGCCAAAACACTTGGCTAAGGTCTTGTCCAGACGGCCCAAGGGAGAATTGCCATGCGATTGGACGATGATTACGCCAACGCGCCATATATCGAAGACAGTGCCAGCTATCCGGATCGTTGGGCCAAAAACGCCGAGTCCTTTCGAAGCACTCTGTGCGCTGCCGGTCGCGCCAGGCTTGGCGTGATGTATGGACATGGACCACGGAACGCATTGGACTTGTTCATGCCTTTGGGCCGGGCGCAGGGATTGCTTGTGTTTGTGCATGGAGGGTACTGGCTGAAATTCGACCGCTCCTACTGGTCCCATCTTGCGCAGGGTGCGCTTGATCAGGGATGGGCGGTGGCGATGCCCAGCTATGACCTGTGCCCTCGGGTTCGCATTTCTGACATCACGCGCCAGATTGCCGATGCCATCACGGTTGCTGCACATGATGTGACCGGCCCGGTGATCTTGAGTGGCCATTCCGCTGGCGGTCACCTTGTGTCTCGGATGCTGGAATACAACATGCTTCCTGATGATGTGTTTCAGCGTTTGCGGCACGTTGTGCCGATCTCAGCTGTCTCGGATCTGAGGCCCTTGCTGGAAACCAGCATGAACAAAGATTTTGGTCTGTCCCCGCAAGACGCAGCGGATGAAAGCCCGGTTCTGATGCCGAAGCCAGGCGTTCCTGTCACTGTCTGGGTTGGCGCGGATGAACGGCCGGCGTTTCTTGAGCAATCAAAATGGCTGTCAGCCGCCTGGGGCGCGCCGCTGGTCATAGAGCCTGGAACCCATCATTTTGATGTGATCGAGGGGCTGGCTGATGGTGATAGCCGAATGGTCAGAACCGTGCTGCAAATTTGAAAATATGCCGCTTCGGCGCCAGTCCGAAGCGGCCAGCCCCCAATCGTTACAAAGGGCAATCATTACACCCCGAGTAGTGGGCGACATTGGTTAACGAAACGTTTTCAAATTGAGGCCATTCGGTGTTTGATCGGGTTTCGGGATTTTCTTTCTTTTCCGAGTCGCATTTGCGACACTTCGATAAAATTGGACCCATGGGTGATGTAAAACCTCGTTACATTTCCTATATGGCCAATAAGCGTTTGAATAAAGGAGAGTTTTATGGCCAACTTTGAAGCTCAGGTCCGGCAATCTCAGGAACAGGTCGCTCAGGCTCAGGCCAAGATCTCTGAGCTGACTGGCCGGATCGAGACTGCGCGTAACAAAATGAAAACTGGCGACGATATTTCTATCGACATTGAAAATGCGACGCTGGACGACGTGCATGCGCACACCGATGTCATGAACGCCAACATCGCCGAGCTGATCATGGGCCTCGACGATGTAACCGCTGCGTTTTCAAAAGACTTTGACGAGATGCGCACCAAGACCGGCTGGGAAAGCGTCATTGGAATCTTCTCACGTGCCAAGGCTGACTCGATGCGGCAGGAACGGATCCGCACCGCGAACATCGACGACAAGTTACAGGACCTGATCGGCAAGTCCGACGTGATCACCAAACTTTTGGAAAACCAGCTGGCCGTGCTGAATGAGCAAAAGACCAAGGTTGAGACCAATCTTACCGAAACGCTGGATGAGCGTGAGGCAGCCGTCGCTTCGCTGGAAACCATTCGCTCTGATCTGCAGGCGATGGATCCCGGGATCATCACGCTGGAAAACAAGATTTCCGTGGAAACCGATGCCTCGGCCCGCACGCAGCTGGAGTCTGAACTGGCGGAGATGAACAACAAATACAATGAGCTGGTGCAGCAGGAACAGGTCAAGGTCGCCGAAAGCCAGACGCTGGAGCGCTACATCGAAAAGGGCAAGACCTGGGTCGACAGCCTGCAGAACCAGGCGGCGACGCAGATGGTGCTGATCAACAAGCTGCAGACGGACACCAAGCAGCGGGTGGTGCTGTATGACGCACTGTCCAAGTCGCTGAAGACAGCCCAACAGCAGGACGTCGCGCACCGGATCAACGAGATTGGCGTCGAGACCGACAAAGAGGCGCAAACCGCCATGGCGGCAATTGGCGCGGCGACGAACCAAAAGATGGCTGACATGCTGGAAGCGCACGAGGGCCACATGGTCTTTGCCCGCGACGTGCTGGAGCAGAAGGCCAAGGCCGACGAACGCTTTGCCCGCCGCTTTGCCGCGATTGTCGAAAAGCACGACAGCAACGCTTACGGAGGGTAACGCGGGTGGCCCAGCACGGGCCAAAGGCCGCAGGCCGCCGTGCCAAGCCAGCCCCACCCGCGGGCTGGCTTTTCGGAGACGACAGCGCGCCGTTTGAGCGGAGCGCGGATGTGGCGGGGATAAAGTGCGCAGAACATCCGTTCGGATCGCCACCCCTGGGGCTGGCATTGCACGGCCTGATTTCTTGAAGGATGTAAACACCATGGTCAAAAAGCTCGCCCCTATTTTCGTCGGCATATTGGCGGTGATCGCTGCCAACGTCCTTGATGCGGCATGGTTCTGGTACCTCCCCG
>JAKVCP010000127.1 GCA_022448925.1 Paracoccaceae bacterium | reverse complement strand
AAACGGGCGGAACATCCTCACAGATTTCCGGTGGGAGCTGCGGCAAAATCCCATCATATGCGTCCCTGATCATGTAGGTATAAGGGCGCGCACCATATCCAGCAGGCTGAACCACGTCTGTAGGCAACAAACGCGCACCACCCAACACCCGGGCACCCTCGTGTGCGATCAGATATACCGCATGAGCTGTGTCATACTGCTCAAATTCCATGGAGCGATCCTCAAACAGCTCCCACCCCAGCTCATCGACAAACACCCGTTTACGAAGAGAAAAATAGCCCTTCAGTAGCTCATTTCCGATCACATCATCAAAAAGCCTGACTCTAGCCACACGCATTACAGATTCCACTTCAAGTAATTTCGCTTAACAATGCAAAGGCTTGACGCAGGGTCCAGAAATTTCGCAACAACTTTTCAGAACTCATCCAAATGGATGAAATCTATGGATCGATCGGATCGGAATTGGAAACAATGAGCTATTACAACCCACCCACGTTCTACGAAAACTATGAGAACGCTATCGAGCCTGTCCGTCGAATCGGAACTGCCGGTTACGTGGTCAGCTTCAATTTCCGCTATCGAGGCCCCGAGTTTTTCGAAAGCACCTACCCGGAGGAGTGGCAACGGCTTTATGACGAGCGGAATTACTACAGCCGAGACCCCGTTCTGCTTTGGGCGATCACAAACCGGAAAGGCGGTCAGAAACGCTGGAGCGAAATCCCGTTTCCCAATCCCGGCAAACTGCCATTCATCCAAAACGTTCCAGAACGGGCAGCAGAGTACGGACTTAAATTTGGCGCTATTGTCGCAAGGAACGTCAATGGGCGCAGATCTGCCTTGTCCGTGGCACGGGAAGACCGCGAAGTCACGAATCAGGAAATGAGAATTCTTTCTCACCTGTTTGATGAGCTGACGCGCATTGTTGATGGTTCGTGCGGCCTAAACGACAAAGAACTGAGCGTTCTTAAGGCACTCAATGACGGCCATACCGACTCTAGTGCCGCAGACCTGTTGGGAATCCCTCTACCGACGCTGAAGTCATGCAAAACAAGCGCGCGCAAGAAGCTGGGGTGCAAAACATCCACCCAGGCCGTGGGCCTAGCAGTAAGGCGCAATTACATCAACTGAACGATCCGCATAATTTCTAACTCAAACTTTTTTTCTTGATTTATCATTTTCGTTTAGTTTACACCGCAAGTGTAGCTAAACGAAAATGGTAATTTCATGTCTGCACGAACAAGCGCACTGCGCGTAATCGCCAACCCCCGCCATACTGATACATTCGAGTTACGGCTGCTGGCTTGGGCAGTCCTAAAATCTGAGCGCGGCCAGCCCATGCTTCAGGTCCGCACCACCCGCCAAACCAAAAATGCAGGTGCGTGATGGACGCGGACACCCTCGCCTTTCGCAAAGACTTGATTTGCGGCGCCTTGGACGCGATCGACGGCAAAGAAGGGCTTGATCGGCTGGACGCCTTCGCAAACCAGGTACTGGAAAACGATGGCAGCTACCTCTTCCCCCGCGAAGGTGGTTACGGCTTGGCCGATGTGGCCTATGAGATCAACTTGCATGGCGTGACCGTCATCGCTTGGTCAGAGGACGACGCGGTCGACCAGTGGGCCGCGGCGGCAAAACGCGAAGCCCACAACATCACCTGCACTCTGGACAGTCTCGACCGAACGCTAAACGGCATGCAGTCCAGCCCAGAACACTCCCCCTGATGTATCGGCGCGATCGTCGCGCCAGCCTCTGCATCAGGCCCCTTGCCGGGGGCGCCCCACCTCAGATCCCCATGAGAGCTCCCGGCACTTTTCTTCCCCAGGGCTGACAGGCCAGCCCACCCCGCCCGGCGCGGCACACACCAAAAGACCACCACTCACAACATCGAAACCCCGTGTGTGCCGCGCAAACTCAAAAGGACTCTGAGTATGTTTAGCCAGTTGAAACTTTCCTACGCCGCCCTGACCGCCATCCCGCTTGTCTGGATGTTTGCAGTGCGCGCCTACCTAAACGCCAACCACGCCGTCGCGCGGCCGGGCTCCGCCCTTATGGAGTACGGCCACCAACTCTATTCCGTTGCCATGACCGGCTTTAACGGCGGCTGGTAAGCACATGGCAAGACGCGGAAAACAACGTGGCGAACAGATGCCAGCGGGACCGGCCAAAGGGCGTAAGGACGCCAGCGGCATGATCCAAACACCTTTGCGACTGGATCCGGAAACACACGCGCAGGTCCGCGCCCGCGCCGCAACTCACAACACCAGTTTCAATGCTCAGGCCGCCCTGCTGATCGAGTGGGGGTTAGAGGCTGAGAAGGAATTTAGCCAGTCCGACCACTGAATTTGGACGACTTCCCACCATCGACACCTACCGCGCCAATTCTGGCGCTCGTTCCAAAATAGGAGGCTCTGACGTCATGCCCGAACCATCGCAAATTCGTATGATCCCGCTGGATCAGCTCTATGTTCACCCGTTCAATCCACGACAGGAAGTAGACCAAGACGAGATCGAGGCGCTTGCGCGATCCATTCAAGTCGGCGGTATCATCAAGAACCTTGCCGGCTACGCGGACCCAACAAGCGATCGGATCGGCATCGTAGACGGTGGGCGCCGGTTTCGAGCCCTTCAGCACCTGACCAGCACCGACGGTGCAATCACCGAGGTTGAGGTGAAGGTCACCGAGGATGAGCTCACAGCCTTGAGCTGGGCAGGCGCCGCCAACCTCACGCACCGGCCGTTGCACCCTGCAGACGAGATCCGCGCCTATCGTGAGCAAGAGCGCGCCGGCATCAGCCGCAGTCAGATCGCCTTGGCCTTCGGTTGCAGCCAGAAACACGTCAGTCGCCGCCTGAAGCTTGCTGCACTACCAGACAGCGCGCTGGACCTACTGAAAGCCAACAAAATCAATCTGGATGCCGCCAAAGCTTTGACGGTTGGCAATGACCCAGTGCTGCTGGAAGCCGTCATTAACGCGATCGAACAAGACGAAATCCGTCATGTGCATCAAATCAAAGAAGCTCTGAATCCGAAATCCGTGCTGTCGACAGATCGCCGCGCTGTGTTTGTTGGCCTAGATGTCTACCAGGCAGAGGGCGGCGCCATCACTCAAGATCTGTTTGAAGAAAACGCCTACCTGCACAACGAAGACCTTCTGGACAAACTGTTTGCTGCCAAGCTTGAGCTGAAGACAGAGCAAATCCAAAAGGATGAAGGCTGGAGTTGGGCAACTCACATTGATGAGACCTACCTGCCCCACGGCATGCACAGCGGCATGGACCGCCTCTACCCGGAAAAAGTTGAACTTCCGCAAGCGGACCAGGCTGAGTTGACCGAGCTGGAAAGCGTCAACAGGTGGGAGCTGTCTGAAGAAGACCGGGCCAAACTCACCAATCTGCGCAACCGGACACTCGGCGATTTTGATGATGCAGACATCGCGGCCGGCGGCGTCTTTGTCCTGGTCAATGGCCAGGGTGCGCTCTGTGTTGAGCGCGCCTTCCGCAAACAGAGTAAAGCGCAGAAATCAACCGATTCAGCTTCTAACGGCAGTGCCAGCAGTAAGCCCGCTCTGCCCCAGAACGCTCTAGATGATCTACGCCGCGTTGCGCTCGCGACCCAACAGGCCGCACTCATCTCCAAGCAAGAGCTACTTCTGGACATCCTTGGTTGGCAAATCGAAAACGGCGCCCGCGCGTGGAAGCGCCCCCTGGGTGTAACGCTGGACCAGCCCACGCTACGGCCGGAGAAAGATAGCAACTGTCACGTCGATGCCCGGCTCGAAGCGGTCGAGAACGAAGATTGGGATGCTGAGTTCACCTTAGACGCTCTTAAGGCGTTCCAGGACAAAGGCAAAAAGCACCGTAATGCCATTATCGCCGCCGGTCTTGCTCGCACCTTAGCGCCAACGACAGCCAACAAAACCGGCGAAGTGATCGCCGAGCTCGCGCCGCCAGACGTCCGCAAATACTGGACGCCGGACGCAGACAACTACTTCGGCAGGCTGCGCGCGGATCTGTTGCCGGCCATCTGGGCCGAGCTGCTGGACCTTGAAGACGACGACGAACGCCTGGCCGAGTTCACCAAGCTGAAACGCAAAGAAAAAGCGGCCGAGCTTGCCGCCCTGTTTTCCGACGCGTCCGTCCAGGAAGCCCACGGCCTAAGCCGCGACCAGGTTGCACGGATTGACAAATGGCTGCCGCCGGAAATGGCGGGCCCCATTACCCCAAAACCATAGGAGGACCGTTTTTGACGGAGCTGGGCAGCACTCATGCGCATCCCAAGCGAGTTTAACCGCACGCCCAGCTCCGCAATGAACGATCCAG
>JAKVCP010000126.1 GCA_022448925.1 Paracoccaceae bacterium | reverse complement strand
GTCAAGACCGACAGCGACCGTGGCCTGGTGTTCATCAAGGGCGCGGTTCCGGGCTCGAAAGGTGGCTGGGTCACCGTGAAGGACGCGGTCAAGAAGCCGCTGCCCGAAGGTGTGCCGACGCCCGCCGCGATCCGCGCAACCGAGGCACCTGCCGCTGCAGAAGCCCCCGCCGAGGGAGGTGAGGAATAATGAAACTTGACGTGATCAAACTCGACGGCGCAGCCGCCGGTGAGGTCGAGCTGGACGAGGCCCTGTTTGGCCTGGAACCCCGCGCCGACATCTTGCACCGCGTGGTCCGCTGGCAGCGCAACAAGGCCCAGGCCGGCACCCACAAGGTGAAGACCCGGACCGAGGTGAGCTATTCGACCAAGAAGATCTATCGCCAAAAGGGCACCGGCGGCGCACGTCACGGATCCCGCAAGGCGCCGATCTTCCGCAAGGGTGGCATCTACAAGGGGCCAACCCCCCGGAGCCACGCGCACGATCTGCCCAAAAAGGTCCGCAAGCTTGGCCTGATCCACGCTCTGAGCGCAAAAGCGCGCGAAGGTGCAATCGTGGTGATCGAAAATGCGGAATCGGCGGGCAAGACTGGTGAATTGGCCAAGCAGGTCAAGAATCTGGGCTGGAAGCGCGCGCTGGTGATCGATGGTGCTTCGGTCAACGAAGGGTTCGCTAAGGCTGCAGCCAACATCGAAGGGCTGGATGTCCTGCCGTCGATGGGCGCAAACGTTTATGATATCCTCAAGCGTGACACTCTTGTGCTCACCAAGGCGGGTGTCGAAGCATTGGAGGCTCGTCTGAAATGAGCGCGAAAGCAGAACACTACGATGTGATCCGCAAGCCGATCATTACTGAGAAAAGCACCATGGCGTCGGAAAATGGCGCGGTGGTATTCGAAGTGGCAATCGATGCGGCCAAGCCCCAGATCAAAGAGGCGGTTGAGACGCTCTTTGGTGTGAAGGTCAAGGCGGTGAACACCACGATCACCAAGGGCAAGGTCAAGCGTTTCCGCGGCCAGTTGGGCAAGCGGAAAGACGTTAAGAAGGCCTATGTAACGCTCGAAGAGGGCAACACGATCGACGTGACCACCGGGCTTTAGTCTCTGGGCAATCAAGGTTTGAGTAGGCCTCCCATCTTTGGGGGGCCTTTTCACGTTTTACCATTGGGTTTGTCGTGCTTCAGCCCGTATTTGACCGGCTGCTAAAGGCAAAAAATGTTGCGCACGCGGCGGCGTTTGTGCGTCTCTCGATCCTGCCCAATCCCGCAAATGGCTTGCAATTGTGTCGAAAATGGCGCATTTTCATCGCGTTTGGTGCTAGTAAAATGTGGGGTTGTTATGTCGGGTCGAAAGACTACTGCGGCGTCTTATGCCGGTGCAGAAGCGCATGAATTGCAGTTTCGATCGGTAAGCTGTTTATCAGAAAACGACGGGAAAAATTTGCAGGCTTCGGGCATGTCCGTGGCGTTTGACCCGGTTCAGATCCGCTGGGTGCAGCAGGATATATATGATGATTTCCAATTCGATCAGGCTCCGTTGTCTTGGACCGGCGGCGCTGTTTCTGGGAAGTATGCCCGGTATGTCTTTCGGCGGTGGCGGCCAGAGGATGCTCCGACGCTTGCCAGATTGCTTTCGCTTCGGTCGATCTGGCGATTTATGCCCGAACCTTATCCTGGCCCCGTTGATCCAAACGCGGCGCTTGAACTCATCGCCCTGAGCAATGAATCGCGCCATCATTTCGTACGCGCCATTGAGTGGAACGGGCGTGTGATAGGCCAGGTGCGGCTGGCCTATGGTGATCGTCCAGACAGGGCAGAAGTCAGTTACTGGTTTGACGACAGCGTCTGGGGTCAAGGCCACGGTGGAAAGGCGGTTTCGCGGTTTGTTTCAGAGGTCATTGAAATCAATCCGGGGATAAACGACCTGATCGCGCGGGTGCATATTGAAAATCCGGCATCGGCCCGTGTTCTTGAAAAGGCCGGTTTTACCGAGGATATTGGCGTCTCTGGCACAAAATGGCGGATCTTTCGACGGTCTATGCACCAGGCCCAAGCACTTGGCGCCTAGCACCTGCGTGACCACAGATCGTGGCAAACCAAATGGGCTCTGCCGTAGGGGATAAACACAGGACGCAGCGTCTTGCAGGGTGAGAAACGCGGCCTCGCTGGCCTTGCAGAGGTTTGGCGCTGCACGTATGGAACCCGTCGTCAAACAAGCAGATCCGACAGTACGCTAGATCGGCGGGTCGGCGGGGTGTGGTGTTTGGGGCGATCATGGTCTCTGCGCTCATCGGGTTTTCGCAGAGATGAGATCGCGCAACCTGCGCCGCGCAGGGTTCTGGGATCACGGTCATGGGGTAGGGCGGGACACCAAGCTGCCAATACGGGCCACAGGGCCGGGTTCGGTGCGTTCATTCCCCCCGCAGATCTCAGGAAACATGCGGTGAAGGCTGGACAGGCCGTGCTGGCCCTGATAGCACCCACCAATCTTGTGGCCCCGGATTCGTTCCGGGGCCCATGATTATTGAACATTGGGGACCTTCGGGGCCCTATATCCTGGCCCAACCGGGTCTAACATAGCGGGGCAAATGCCTCGCGCGCACAACGGAAGACAGAAAGCATGGCACTCAAGTCGTACAAGCCGACGACGCCTGGCCAGCGCGGGCTGGTGCTGATCGACCGTTCGGAGCTGTGGAAAGGACGCCCCGTCAAAGCCCTTACTGAGGGTCTGACGAAATCGGGCGGCCGGAACAACACCGGACGTATCACATCGCGCCGTCGCGGTGGTGGGGCGAAACGCCTTTACCGCATCGTTGACTTCAAACGGAACAAATTCGACGTTGCCGCCACGGTTGAACGTATCGAATACGACCCGAACCGGACCGCCTTTATTGCGTTGGTCAAATATGACGATGGCGAGCAGGCCTATATCCTGGCCCCCCAGCGTCTTGCGGTTGGGGATCAGGTCATCGCAAGCGCGAAGGCGGACATCAAGCCGGGCAACGCTATGCCGTTCTCAGGCATGCCGATCGGTACCATTGTTCACAACATCGAGCTGAAGCCCGGCAAGGGCGGTCAGATCGCGCGTGCCGCGGGCACATATGCCCAGTTCGTCGGTCGCGACGGTGGCTATGCGCAGATCCGCCTCAGCTCGGGCGAGTTGCGGATGGTACGCCAGGAATGCATGGCCACGGTTGGCGCCGTGTCAAACCCCGACAACAGCAACCAGAACCTTGGTAAAGCGGGCCGTGTCCGCCACATGGGCAAGCGTCCCTCTGTACGTGGTGTTGTCATGAACCCGATTGACCACCCGCACGGTGGTGGTGAAGGCCGCACCTCTGGTGGTCGCCATCCGGTGACACCATGGGGCAAGCCGACCAAGGGGAAACGTACCCGCAACACCAACAAGGCGTCGCAAAAGCTGATCATCCGCTCGCGCCACGCCAAGAAGAAGGGGCGGTAAACCATGTCGCGCTCTGTTTGGAAGGGGCCTTTTGTCGACGCATACGTCCTCAAGAAGGCCGAAGCGTCCCGCGAATCGGGCCGCAACGAAGTTATCAAGATCTGGTCGCGTCGTTCGACGATCCTGCCTCAGTTCGTTGGTCTCACCTTTGGTGTTTACAACGGTCAAAAGCACATTCCGGTGAATGTGTCCGAAGACATGATCGGCCAGAAGTTTGGTGAATACGCTCCGACCCGGACCTACTACGGTCACGCGGCGGACAAGAAAGCGAAGCGGAAGTAAGTCATGGGCAAGGATAAAAATCCCCGCCGCGTGGCGGAGAACGAAGCGATGGCAAAGCTGCGCATGCTGCGCACCAGCCCGCAAAAGCTGAACCTGGTGGCTCAGATGATCCGCGGCAAGAAGGTGGACAAGGCCCTGACGGACCTGACCTTCTCGAACAAGCGGATCGCTGTTGACGTAAAGAAATGTCTGCAGTCGGCCATCGCCAATGCCGAGAACAACCACAACCTGGACGTCGATGAATTGATCGTCGCCGAGGCATATGTGGGCAAGAACCTGACCATGAAGCGCGGTCGCCCGCGGGCCCGTGGCCGGTTTGGCAAGATCATCAAGCCATTCTCGGAACTCACCATCAAGGTGCGTCAGGTTGAGGAGCAAGCCTAATGGGTAACAAGACCAATCCGATCGGCATGCGTCTTCAGGTCAACCGCACCTGGGACAGCCGCTGGTACGCCGACACCAAGGACTATGGTGATCTGCTGCTCGAGGATCTTAAGATCCGCGAGTTCATTCACACAGAGTGCAAGCAGGCCGGTGTGGCCCGCGTCATCATCGAACGTCCGCACCGCAAGTGCCGCGTCACTGTGCATACTGCACGTCCTGGCGTGATCATCGGCAAAAAAGGCGCTGATATCGAGGTTCTGCGCAAGAAGCTGGCGGCGATGACCGACAGCGAGCTGCACCTGAACATCGTCGAAGTGCGCAAGCCCGAGCTTGACGCCCAGCTGGTT
>JAKVCP010000125.1 GCA_022448925.1 Paracoccaceae bacterium | reverse complement strand
CAAGGACGTACGATGACCCTTCGACCCGATCTTTTGACCGATGCATTTCGCGCGCTTTCGGCACAGCTGGGCCAGGACCCGCTTCAGGTGCAGGGGCCTGGTGGCAACAGTTCGATCAAAGGCGGCGGCGTCATGTGGATCAAAGCCTCGGGCACCGAACTGGCGGACGCCGAAAGGTCCGATATTTTCGTTGCCGTTGACCGGGAGGCCGCCAAGGCAGAGGCCACAGGCGCTGGCGATGGCACCTGCAAGGCAACGGTACTGGATCCTGCAGTTACATTGCGCCCTTCCATCGAAACGACCTTCCATGCGGCCCTGGATCACACCGTCATCGCACATACACATTCGGTTGCCACGCTGGTCCATGCCATCAGCCCCGAGGGGCGCATGGCCCTGAACGACAAGCTTGCTGGCCTGCCGTTCGTGCAGGTTCCATATTGCAAGCCCGGTGTTCCGCTGACCACGCAAATCCTTTCAAGGGCAACACCTGAAACCCAGGTCATTGTCCTGCAAAATCACGGTTTGATTTGTTGTGGCGCCTCGGTGCAAGAGACAAGTGACCTGATCGCCGAAGTTGAGAAGCGCCTCGCGATGCCGGAACGGTCCATCAGTGTCGACAATGCTTTGCCCGCGCCAGACGACGGGTTCACCTGGGCCATTGAAAGCTGGCTTGCCGTTGCGTCGGCAGACCGCGCGACAGCCGGATCGTACTATCCCGACCATGTGGTCTTTCTTGGGCCTGCCCTGCCGCAGGCTGACAACGCAACAAATCCACCCGCGATCCTAAGACCGGGCGTTGGCGTCCTGCTGCGCAAGGCCGCAACCGCGTCGCAAAAGGCGATGCTGAAATGCCTGTCCGACGTGTTGATCCGTGTCCCAGAAGACTGGAGCCTTGCTGCCATCGGTCCTGCGGCAGAAGCTGATCTATTGAACTGGGACGCGGAAAAATACCGGCAGGCCCTGGCAGCGCGCCAATGACGCTATCGCTTGGGATTGATATTGGCACCAGCGGCATCAGAACCGCTGTGCTGGATAGAGACGGCTCTGTCGTGTCCATGGCCCGTGCGGCGCATCTGCCGCAGCCCGGTGATGAAATCGATGCGAACCTGTGGTGGACCGCGGTCCAAACCTGTCTGCACACCCAAATTGCGACACTGCGCGAGATCGGCCTGGACCCACATGCCATCCAAGACATCGCCGTGGACGGAACCTCTGGCAGTATGGTCCTGACCGACGCGCAACTGCGCCCCGTCAGCCCTGCCTTGATGTATAACTCGAAGGGGTTTGACGCAGAGGCCCGCGCCATTGGTCAAATTGCTCCGTCATCGCATATCACCCGCGGCAGCAACTCGGCTCTTGCCAGGGCCATGCGCCTTGTATCGAAGGCGCAGGCGTCACCTGCGCATCTGCTACACCAAGCCGATTTCATTGTTGCCAAATTGATGGGACGCGGCGGGCACTCGGATCACAACAATGCGCTGAAGACCGGCTTTGACCCGGAAAGCCAACGCTGGCCTGATTGGATCGGCGACCTGATCACCCCCGACTGGTTGCCCCAAGTTCACCCAGTGGGCACCAGACTTGACTGCCTGGACCCCGCAGTGGCCCAGGCTCTGGGGTTATCGACCCGCACCAGACTTCACGCCGGAACAACCGACAGCATCGCCGCCTTTTTGGCCTGTGCACCATTGGAAGAGGGCATGGCTGTAACATCCTTGGGCTCGACCTTGGCAATCAAGATCCTAAGCCCAAAGCGCATCGATGACCCAAGGATCGGTCTGTACTCGCACCGTATTGGTCAGGTCTGGTTGGTGGGCGGTGCATCGAACACCGGTGGGGCCGTATTGGCGTCGGTGCTGCCGACCCAAAAGATATCCGAGCTAAGCGCACGCATTGATCCTGAGCAAGAAACAGGTCTGCAGTTTTATCCGCTGCTTCAACCGGGCGAACGCTTTCCGATAAATGATCCCGACCTGCAGCCGATCATGACACCCCGACCCGACGACGACGCGCTCTTTTTGCAGGCCCTGTTCGAGGGAATTGCACGGATAGAAGCACGTTGTTATGCCGAAATAGAGATGCGTGGCGGTGGCAGCCCCAAGCGCATTTTCAGTGCCGGCGGTGGCGCGAAAGATCACGCCTTCAGCCGAATCCGGGCGCGGTCGCTTGGCATGGACCCCGTGATGTCACAAACCACCGAGGCTGCGATCGGGGCAGCCAAGCTGGCCCGTTGGACATAACTTTCCAAACAGCAAGGCGGCCCAAACACCACGAAGCATGCAATGTGGTTCGTTCGGGTGCCCGCGCGGGCTTGGGATGGTTTTCCGGAATTTTGGCAGGGGCAGCAGGGTTCGAACCCGCGACCTACGGTTTTGGAGACCGTCGCTCTACCAGCTGAGCTATACCCCTATGGCCGCCTTGGTGGGTATTTCAACATCTGGGTGAAATCAAGGGGCCTAGGCCAAGAATTCGAGGCTTTTTGCGGATATCCCGACAACCCGGACCGGAGCGCACTCACACAAAGCGTGTGGCACTTCACTGAGCTGCGAGCCAGACGAAACAATTGCGCCAGACCCTGAAAAGAAAATCACGAAATTGAGAAGACAGAATTCTTTTTTCACTCTGAGTTTCGACTGAAACTCGCAACATCTTCACGCCACCGGCCACCGCGCGCACATCGCGAAAACGGCCTTTGCCTCAATGAAACCTGAGGCGCACCAAGGCTGTGCAAATCCGCGCAGAGCAACTGTCGAAGTGGTTCAATTTCAAGCACAAAACTCTGTGATCCCATCGCGCGTTTTTCGTGATTTTGCATTCGGGCACAGCATTCCCAATTGGTCTGGTGTCAGCACGACAGGCTGGCACGAACAAAACAATCTCACCGCCCATATGGGCACATTCAACAGCCCAAGTGGGCCCCAATGAAAGGAAACACACCCATGACCAAATTCTTCGCAATCTCAGCCCTCGCCCTGACCGCAATGACCGGTGCTGCAAGCGCCATGACCGATGGCCCGGCATTCGCCGATCAGGTCAAGCAATACGCCCCCTCCGTCGATGTCAGCGCCCTGACAGCGGCAGATGTGAACGCGGCCTTGACAATCATCCACGGCGGCGACTCCGAAGGCGAAAAGCGCACACGCATCAACGCACTGCTAAAGTGATCTGCGGCGCTCAAGACCAAGCTTCGCATACTGCGCCCCCTCCGTCATGCGCCGGCCCTCTGGTGCATGACAGATCGGGAAAACGGCCGCCCTCTCCCGCGACGCACAGTGCACCGCAGAGAGGCCGGCTGTTGACCACTGCAGTTTACTTTTCCACAGTGGCTGGTTTTTCTGGACGGCCATGTTCCAAAACCAACACCAGACCAACCTGAGAAGGGGAGTACACTGTTGAACGGCATTGAAAATCTATCGTTCGACCAGATTTGACCAGAGAGTGTCGGGCGCGTGAATGTGAACCCATGCAGAACCCCGGATTAAGGAAATTTTGGCTTTGCATTCCATCCTGACATTCCTGATCCTTGTGGTGGGTCATCAAGATCCAAGCAAGCGGCTGCTTCCAGCGCGTTGATTTTTGCCGGCCTTGGGAACTACAAGCTGGTTTGCCCGGGCAAGAGAGACGATGCCCGGATGGCTTCCCTCCTCGAATAGGAGAACGAGCCAAGAGCACGGATGGATACAAGAACAATGATCTGTCAGAACAAGGCTGGGACCCGAACATGTGGCCTGGGTCAGAAGGCTCTGTCCAACGCTCACTTCATGGCGGAAACAACTCTCCAGCCTTCGATACAGGCAACACGCCACTCGACATCTTGCCCCATGTTAACGGATGGGAGGGGACCTTTAACCTTGTGGTGACCAACACCAACCGCTTTGCGGCCTCGATCGATCTGGAAGCCATCGCAAGCACTAAGGCCATACCCCTTGGCACAAGGGTGCCGAGCGTCTTTTCCGCCGAAGGGGTGTATCAAGTCCCGCTGCCGATAGGCGGCACGAAGCTTCCCTCAAACCGCTCACCAGGGCTTCAATCACAAAAGATCGATGACAGGTTTGTCCGCATAGCAAACCTGGGTGCAAAGCACTGCAAATGTCTGGTCGCCGACCTGAATTAAGATGGGTTCCACCATTCATCAGTCGCATGCTGAATACTCGGAAAATTTATCCGTCGCCTCCGCGGGCGTCTTTGGTGTTTGCGCATGACCACTTAGCAGGCAAACAAAAAACGCCGCGCTGAAATCAAGCGCGGCGTCTTACCAGGGCGCGATGGCCCATTTTTGTTCATGTGGGTCTGTTGGATCCGGCCTTGGGCCGGGTCCTCTGTCACCACGCGCGCAGCAGGGCTGCGATTACTCGACGATCTTCGAGACAACGCCCGAGCCAACGGTGCGGCCGCCTTCGCGGATCGCAAAACGCAGCCCAGCTTCCATCGCGATCGGTGCGATCAGCTCAACGTTGAACTTCAGGTTGTCGCCAGGCATCAC
>JAKVCP010000124.1 GCA_022448925.1 Paracoccaceae bacterium | reverse complement strand
GGCCCATTCGAAAAACGGCACATCACTGTTCTGGGCGCGGGCGGCCTCGGCGTTGAGCAGCGGCATCAGGACACCGACATGATCCGCCGTGACCAGAGCCATGACCGGGCGTTCGTCGCCATGCGGGTTCAGCCCCAGCAGCCATTGCATATGGCTGCCCGGCCCGACCGCCACCAAATCGGTTGCGGTCTCGTTCATGCGTTGGCGCAACCGCGCCAATCTGATGTTGGTGGCATCAGACATGCCGCCGCCCTCCCGATTTTTGAAATGTCTGTCCCATCACCCTTGCTGTCCGGGCAGGCGGTTCTGGGATGTGCCCTGCAGCACCACCAGACTGCCTGTCCACAACATGCGCGCTGGCACGTCGCCCAGGGTTTTCCAGGCATGCGGGGTCATCCCGTTGTAATGAAGGCTGTCCCCTTCGCGCAGGGTAAACACCTCGCCGTCCAGGATTTTTTCAATCGATCCACTTAAAATATAGATCAGCTCTTCGCCTTCGTGCTGAAAGGTCTCGGATTCAAACCCGGGCGGGCAATGCATGATGAACGACGACAGCTCTTGCCCGGGGAACTCGGCGCTGAGCGTTTCATAGGTCACGCTGGACGCCGAGAGTGAAAACTTCGCGCGCCGGTCCGCATAGGTGACAAAATCACCGGGCCGGGGGCGGGCCACGAAATAGTCCAGCCCAAGATCCAACGCATAGGCAATCTGCGCCAGCGTCCCCAACGAAGGCGTCGCGTTGCCCCGCTCAACCTGAGAAAGATAACCAACCGAAACGCCAGCCTCGGCACACAACGCCTGAAGCGTCAGTTTGCGCTGTTGGCGGCACTTGCGGATCAGCTGTCCTAGCCGGACCGGTTCAATCTTGTCCGCATTATTCATTGTCTACCTGAGCCATCTGCCTTGGATCTTGCCTGACTGTTAAGTTGGAACTCTTGCATTCGATCAGCCTGCCAGTTGCGCCAGACGCGGCATCAGCTTGAGCAGTTGTGCGGTATAGTCGCTCTTGGGATTGGCAAACAGCGTTTCGGTGTCTTGCACTTCGACCAGTTGACCTTGTTTCATGACGCCCACCCGGTCACACATCTGGCGCACCACGGGCAGGTCGTGGCTGATGAACAGCATCGTCAGGCCCAGATGTTCCTGCAGATCCTTGAGAATGTTCAGAATCTGCGCTTGGATCGAGACATCGAGTGCACTGGTCGGCTCATCGCAGATGAGGAACCGGGGCTGCGTTGCCAAGGCTCGAGCGATCGAGATGCGCTGCCGTTGACCCCCAGAGAACTCATGCGGATATTTCGCCGCCGCTGCCCGGGTCAGGCCGACTCTGTCCAAAAGTTCGTGTACGCGACTGCTGATTTGGTCGGGTGGCAACAGTTTGTGGTGCAGCAGGGGTTCTGCCACGATGCTTTCTACCTTCATCCGCGGGTTCAAACTTGAGAACGGATCCTGGAAGATCATCTGGATTTGCCGACGGTAGGCGCTGAGCGCCTCGCCCGTCATCACGGTGGTGTCCTCGCCGTCGAACTGGATTTGGCCGCCGTCCGAAGGCAACAGCGTTCCGATCATCCGCGCCACGGTGGATTTGCCAGAGCCACTTTCCCCGACAAGGCCAAACACTTCGCCGTCCTTGATGTCAAACGACACGTTGTCGACGGCTGTGAAATACGTTCGGCGCGATGGAAGCAGGGCCGATTTTTCCAAAAAACGCTTGCTGATGCCTTTGACCTCAACCAGCTTGCCGGATTTGGACGGCTCAGGCTTGTCCCAGTTGCGGGCCAGGTCTTCGATCTGAAAGGTGGTTTCGCGCCCGCCATAGCTGACCTGGGGAAAGCGGTGCAGTTTGACTTGAGGGCGCGGCACCGCAGAAATCAGGGATTTGGTATAGTCATGCACCGGTGCGCTGAGCACTTGATCTGTTGATCCGCTTTCGACAACCCGACCATTGTACATCACCGTCACCTGTTCGGTGGTGTCGGCAATCACACCCATGTCATGGGTCACCAGAATCACACCCACTTGCGTTTCCGACGCCAGCTCCTTGATCAGGTCAAGGACCTGCGCCTGGATAGACACGTCCAACGCGGTTGTCGGTTCGTCTGCAACGATCACCGAAGGCTCCGAACACAGGGCAAGCGCAATCACCACCCTTTGGCGCATCCCGCCCGAGAACTGGTGAGGATACTGGTCGAAACGAGTGGCAGGGTCGGGAATCGAAACCCGGTCCAGCAGGGCCAACGCCCGGTCGCGTGCTTCAGTGGCAGAGACTTTGAGATGCAGTTGGATCGTTTCTACCAGCTGTTCTCCGATGGTGAAAAGTGGGTTCAAAGAGGTCAGCGGATCCTGAAAGATCATGCCGATTTCCTTGCCACGTATGGCCCGTTTCTCCTCGGGTGTCAGGTTGTCGATGCGGCGACCGTTCAACCAGATCTCTCCTGATGCAACGCGTGCTGGGTCATCTAGCAGGCCAATGACGGCATTGCCGGTCATCGATTTGCCCGCGCCGCTTTCGCCGACCACGCCGCGGATTTCGCCCGGGCGGATATCATAGGCGACGTCCTGGACCGGCTTGAACAAGCCGCGTCTTGTGGGGATTTCGACCGTCAGGTTGCGAATGGACAATACAGGTTCGGTCATTTCAGCCTCGGGTTCAGAGCGTCGCGCAGCCAGTCACCAAGCAAGTTCACACTCAGTGCCAGTGCCAAAAGGGTGCAGGCCGGGAAGAACAGGATCCACCATTCGCCTGAGAACAGATAACTCTGGCCAATGCGGATCAGTGTCCCCAGCGATGGTTGCGTCGGAGGCGCGCCGACGCCCAGAAAACTCAGAGTCGCTTCGGCAATGATGGCCAGTGCCAGAGAAATCGTTGCGATCACAAGAACAGGTGACAAAATGTTTGGCAAGATGTGCCGCAGCATGATCGCGCCGGGGCGTCGGCCGATCAGTCGGGCCGCCGAGACGTAATCCTTGTTCTTTTCCACCAGGGTTGCGCCGCGGACCACCCGTGCGAATTGAACCCAGTCGCTAAGTCCGATGGCCAGGATCAACACCCAGATCGCCATCTGGTCCCGATGTTCAACCGGTGTGATGCCCTTGGCTATGCCGAAAATCAACATCGCGACCAGGATCGAGGGAAAGGTCAACTGTACGTCGGCTGCACGCATGATGATCGTATCGGTCCATCCGCCGAAATATCCCGCCAAGAGGCCCAGGACAATTCCAAGCACGACGGCGAACAGAACGGCCGCAAAACCTACAAACAGCGAGATGCGCATCCCGTACAGGATCGTGGAAAACACATCGCGTCCCTGGTCATCCGTTCCCATCAAAAAGCTTTCGCCGGTAAAAGCGTTTGGTTCCAACGGGGGGGTGAACCCGTTCATCAGGTTCAGGCTTGACGGGTCGAAGGGGTTTGTCATCGCGATCAGGGGCGCGAAAACCGCCGACAGGATCAACAAGAGTGACACGATGGCAGAAACCACGGCAACCGGAGACCGCCGAAACGCATAGAACAGGTCACTGTCCAGGGCACGTCTGAGGCGCGACGGGGCCGCTTGTGTTTCAGGAACGAGGGGTTGGTCAGTCATTTGGCAGTCACCCTTAGACGCGGATCAATCATGGCATACAGGATGTCCACAACGAGGTTTATGATCACGAACATCACTGAAATCATCATCAAGTAGGCAGCCATGACCGGGATATCGACGAATTGGATGGCGTTGATGAACAGCAACCCAAGCCCGGGCCACTGAAAGACAGTTTCAGTAATGATCGCAAAGGCGATAATCGCACCAAGCTGCAGGCCGATGATCGTGATCACTGGGACCATGGTGTTTTTCAGCGCATGGCGGAAATTGATCACCCGGTCGCTTAGCCCGCGCGCGCGGGCAAATCGAATGTAGTCCTGGCGCAGCACCTCAAGCATTTCTGAGCGCACCAGGCGCATGATCAGCGTCATCTGATAAAGCCCCAGCGTGATGGCCGGCAGGATCAGCGCTTTGCGCCCGGATTCCGTCAGGAAACCCGTTGTCCAGTTGCCGATGCGAACAACCTCGCCTCGTCCAAAGCTGGGCAGCCAGCCAAGCTCTACGGAAAAAAGGTAGATCAACAAGATGCCGATAAGGAAGGTTGGCAGAGAGACCCCGATCAGTGAGGTCGACATGATCACGTTCGCGGCAAGTCCCTGTCGACGGATCGCGGTAAAGACCCCAAGGGCAATGCCTGCAACCACCGCCAGAATGGCAGAGACCGCGGCCAACTCTAGCGTAGCCGGAGCTCGTTCCATGATGATTTCGGACACCTCCCGCCCTTGACGGTAGCTGACGCCGAAATTGCCCTGCGCTGCCTCTTTCAGGAACTTCACGTACTGGACTGGGATCGGTTGATCGAGGCCAAGCTGGGCGCGCAGGCGCTCAACGTCCTCCATCGTGCGTTCCTGGCCCAGCATATTGTCGATCGGGTCACCGACGAAGCTGAACATTGAAAAGGCAATGGCCCCTGTGATCACAAGAACCAGAGCGGATTGCATCACGCGTTTTAGGATGAATGACAACATCTCGGAGACTTTCCTCTGCCCGGAACCGCCCCTGCATGAGGCGGTTTAACGGGTCAGATCGGGCCGGCAGAGAGGCAAGACGCCCTGCGCTGCGGCAGAAAAGAAAGACCATCCGCCCTATGAGGCGGATGGTCATATGGCATTACTTCATGGTGAAGTACTTGACGCGTGGCTGGTCCTCGGCATCGACCTCGGTTCCGACGTTGTCGCTCATGCCCCAGTTCAGCACCTGGTGGTGGATCGGGATGTAGAGCTGCTCGTCCTGAACCACACGCCAAATGCTGGCAATGTCGGCGTTCCGGGCATCCAGGTCGGTGTTCGACGCAAGGGATTCGATCTTGGCATCCAGAGCATCGTTGTCAAAGCCGGTGCCGTTCCAGGTGCCAATGCTGCTTTCGCGGCCATGTACAAGGAAGTTGAAGATGTATTCCGAATCGTAGGTCGGAACACCCCAGCCCAGCATGTAAAAGTCTGTCTTGCCCTCGGTGATCTTGGGGAAGTGCTGTGCTTTCGGGATGGCATCAAGGTTCACGGTGATGCCGATCTGGCCCAGCA
>JAKVCP010000123.1 GCA_022448925.1 Paracoccaceae bacterium | reverse complement strand
AACGGAGCAAAGGTTCCAGTATGCCACCTCCCACCGACATCAACACAATCGCGCCGTAGTAAACCGCCAGATCGCGGGTCAATCCCATGGCCGTCAAGCACAGGATTGTCAGACCCGTTCCGACTTGCATGAGCAGTTTCTTGGAGATGCGATCAGCAACGAAGCCTGCAACCGGAGATGTAGCAAGTCCCACAAAAGCCGCCACCGTGAACAGCGTGCCAATCTCGACAATGGTTGCGCCCAACTGTTCGGCAAGTATCACCGTCAGGAACGGAAACACCATGAACCCTGTCATCCGGGTCAGGGCCATCGTGAGAACAAAAAGTTGGGCACGCGGGGGAAGCGACCGCAAGATCGTCAGGACATTTCCGTGCGAATTTGGTTCTGCCTGCACGTTGCCCTCGTTGCGCCCCGATTTGCGTTTTGCGGCAACCTCAGACCGACTTGGCCCTAAAGACCGCAATACAGCCGCGGGAGCGAAGCTTTAGCTGATCAAGTTCAGAAACACCCTGCGCCGCTACGATTTAGTATAATTTTTCAGAAAATAGTACAAATATTTTTTTTCTTTGTTAGACATGGTAGCAAGATGAACAAACTGTTCAACCAACGGGTTAAAAGGGCGGGGAATCGTGGATCTCGATTGTTGGTTCGATTTCTTCGAGCTGTCCGAAGAAGCTGAGCTTCATGCATCCGATTTGCGTCATGCAGGGCTGAATGCGCGACTGTTTTGGCCGAACACCCCCATACAAGTGACGCCTTGCCTGGTGTATGAATCGATGATTGCGCGCCAGTCTGAAACCTATTCGTTACTGTTCGATGCGCTGTTGCAGTTGCCTGATGTCTTGTTTGACGGTGATTACCCAAAGTTCGCCGAGGCCGTTGGATTTTGCAGCGCATCTTTGTCCGACTTGCTGACGGAACCCGGCGACGGACTGCTGCCATGTCGCTGGGATCTGTGCCAGAGAGACAGCCAATGGTTCGCCTTTGAGGCGAATTTTGGCGGCGCTTTGGGAGGATTGCCAACCGACGAGATGCAGGCACTTTACGACGCCCTACCACTGCCGGACGGTCAGTTTTGTGACAGTTGGGCGTCGGCCGGGCAGTCGATTGCGCAAAGCTTTGTGCGCCGGTTCGGCGCTGCGGACAAGTGGCAACTGGTGGTTGTAGATGATGCAAATGCCTATCAGGACAGCCCCCTGACAGCCAAATCCGCTGCACGTCTCATGTCACGGCATTTGGGTCAGGACATAGAGGCCATCGCGCATACCGATCTCGATGAGTTCGCAAAAACGGTCACCAAACCTCTTGTGGCATTTGAACTGTTCACGCTCAGCGACATTGCGAAAGCCGCAGACGACAGCTATGGCCCCTATCTGTCGCGCTGCGCGGATGGCACGCTGCAACGCGGGATCAGCCTGTTGTGCGATCTCTATATGAGCAAGGCATGCCTGGCCCTGCTGCATGAGGCTGCTGACCGCAAGCTCTATGATCCGTTCACATGCGCAGCAATCCACTCCGCGATCCCGAAAACAGTGGTGGTAAGCGCGGACAAGCTGACAGACCTAAGGCAGCTTCCCAAAGACCGTTACGTATTGAAATCCGCCATAGGGTATGGCGGCAACGCCGTTTTCTGCGGCTGGGAGCAGCCTTCGGACCGTTGGGCTGAGCTTCTGCAAGACGCCGGAAACCTGTCAGGCCAGAACGGGCTATGCGTATTGCAACACCGTGTCGAGGGCGAACGGGCTCCGTCTCTTTCTTTCATGCCCGACGGCATATGGATCGAAAGCGATGCCCCACAGGTCTTGGGCATTTTTCAAATTGACGGCCAACTGTGCGGTGGCGCCGTTCGACAGGCCATAACCGGGGACGGCGTGGCCAATGCCGCGCGCCGGGCCAGCATTGGCGTGATCCGGCGGGTATCAGGATAAAGCTTTGACGAGCGGGGGGAAACATGGCGCAAATACAAAAGACAGTGCATGATCATGCCAGACTGACACAGCTGTTGCGCGCAGAGGATGCGCAACCCGATCATGTTGCTTTGCGGTTTGGCACCGAAACTCTGACCTATGGCGCATTGCGCGAGCAGGCGAAAACCGTTGCGGCGGCTCTGTGCACCCATTCAGGTGATGATTTGCACGTTGGGCTGGCAATGGAACGCGGCCCGAACGCATTTGTTGCAATGTTGGCGGTGTTGCTGGCCGGGGGCAAATGTGTGCCGGTTGATACCTCTTACCCGGAAAGCTACAAGCAAAACGTTTTTGAAACTGCTGGCTGCACGCTGGTGTTGACTGATGTGGTGACGGAAGCGGACAGGAAAAGGCTTGGCTGCCCGACACTTGCCTTTGACGCGCTGTTACAGACGCCACCGGCTCCGATTGATCAGGCGCTCGACGCAGACCCGGGATTCATCCTGTTCACATCCGGGACCACGGGCACCCCCAAGGGCGTTGTGCTGCCTCTTACTGCCCTGATCGCCGCGACGCAAAGCTTTGCAGAGCGAACGGATCTGGACGAACACTCGATCGTGGCGCAATACGCCGGGTTATCTTTTGACGCGGCGGTGCTAGAGTTCCTGGTGGCATTTGTCCATCGGGTGCCGCTTGCCATCATGTCTGCGGCCGCCAGGATCGAACCCGAGACACTGGCTGCAGAGTTGGCAGACACCGGCGTGACGCATTTGATCCTGCCCGCCGCAGTCGCCCCATATCTGCCCTTGCGCGCGGACTATGCGTTGCGGGCGTTCATCTGCGTCGGCGATGTCCTCGAGGAACGGGTCTTTCACGATTGGGCCGCAGTCTACCCGACTTATAACGGCTATGGTCCTTCCGAGGGTGCGGTTTGCACCAGTTTGCACCGGGTCACCCCAGGCCAGCCGGTGACACTGGGGTCGCCACTGGATCATTTGCAGATCCGCATCGGTGGCATTGATGGTCAAGAGTTGTTGCTTGGTGGTGCCGGTATCGCAACTGGCTACATCAACAATCCAACGCAAACCAATGAGAGGTTCAAGCCGGACGCCGAAGGCCAGATTTGGTATCACACCGGCGACCGTGTTGTGCGCGACGCCGAAACCGGGGCGCTGTCTTTTGCCGGCCGGTTCGATTTTCAGACCAAGATCAACGGTGTCAGGGTTGAATTGCTTGCACTTGAGGCGGCGCTGACCTCGTTGCGCTGGGTGGACGATGCGGTTGTGCTGGCGTGTCCCGGGGCTGACGGGCAAAAGTTCCTGGCTGCATTTGTTGCAAGTTCGAAAGAAGGTGCCGACCTGGAAGCCGCCGCGCGCCGGGCAATTGCCGAAAGGCTTCCAGCTGGACATATGCCGTCAGTCTTCCGAATTGTGCCACGCCTGCCGCTGACCACCAACCAAAAGGTAGACCGGGCCGCGCTGCAGGCCAGCCTGCAGCAACAGGGGGCAACCGGCACCGGTGATCCAGCACGCGCCGTGTTTTTGGCAGAGTTAAGGAAAGCCGCATGCGACGAAGAGGCGAACTTTTTCCATGAGGGGGGAAATTCCATCGGCGCAATGCGTTTGCTGGCGGCGTTGGAGGCGCAGACCGGCAAACATGTTTCGGTCAAGGATTTCCGCCGCTCACCCACGATCGCAGGGCTGCGTAACTTGTTGAAAATCGACCGCCCCATCAGCCTCGAGGTCGCCCGAAACCAACGCAAATCAGATGAATTGCACCTGTCGGCACAGCAAAAGACCGCATGGTACATGCATCAGCAAGACCCGCAGAGCAAAGCCTATTTGGCAGAGGCTGTGCATTACTTCCATGGCCCCCTCGACGTAGAAGCGCTTGGACAGGCGTTGCAAGATCTCTTTGATGCGCATGAAATCTATCGCACCACATTCCACGATCGTGCCGGGGTTCCGGTGCAAAAAATTCACATGGCACATGAAGTCGATTTTGTGCGGATCGACGCCACAGGCACGCCGGATCAGGATCGGGACGCAGTCCTGCAAGGGGTGATCGACCAGCAGTTGCCCGGCATCCCTGATCTGACACAGCTGCCGCTGGCAAATTTCGCCTTGGTCACCTTTGGCGAGGCGGATCATGCCTTTGTGCATCAGGAACACCACATCGTGCATGACGGCTGGGGTGGCTCTGCCTTTACTGCTGAACTGCTCAACCGATATCATAAGCACGTCGACTGCACGTTTGACTACAAAGTGCCAAATCCTGCCCAGTATTCGGACTTTTTGCTGACCCAAGACGACTGGCTAAACTCGTCAGCGGCACAAGCGCAAATTGAGTACTGGCGAGCTCAATTGGCAGGTGCGCCGCAATCGGTAGCGCTCTTTGGCAAGGCATCCAAAGCACCGGGGTTTGCAGGTGGCCATGCCCGGCTGGATTTCTCGCGCGCGGAATGGACCGCCTGCGAAGAGACCTGTGCGCGTTTGGGCATAACGCCTTTCGGGTTTACCACCGCGGTATTGAACCTCGTGATGTGGCAGTACTCCGGGCAGACCGATGTTGTTGTTGGCGCACCTTTTGCCAACCGCAACTGGCGCAATGCGCCGGATATTCTGGGCATGTTGGTCAACACGATTGTCCTGCGTCAAAAAATAGAACAGAACGTGACACTGGATGATTTTGCACGCGCAACGCAGCACATTGTTGATGAGGCCTATGCCCATCAAGAAGTGCCCTTCGGCACTCTTGTCGAGGCACTGAACCCAGAACGCCTGAACGGGCAAAACCCGCTTTTCAATGTCTTGCTGGGCTTTCATGATGCGCCGATCCCTGTGGCCGAAGTCGAAGGCTTTTCGTGGCGCAAAGACGAAACCGTCATTTCCAACACCTCGAAATTCGATCTGGATTGCCTGGTGGTGAATCGGGACAGTCACTTTACCGATGACGATCGTGTTTCATTCCTTTGGGAATACCGCAGTGACGTCTATGATGCCCAGGAAATCAACGATTTCGTCGCCAGTTTCCGGCATGTATTTTTGCAGCTTTGCAGGGATGGTTCGACGTCGGTCGGCGCCTTGTCGGTGCTGACACCTGACCAGGATTGTCGGATCAATACTTGGGAGACCGGGCCCGAACCAAAATCCGCGCACATCTTTTCCAATCAGGACTTCGCCACCGCCCTTTTGCAACAGCTGCCAAAGTTTGCGGATCGTGTGGCACTGCAAACCTCCGATGAACACCTGACCTACGGCGCGCTTGATTGCCGCAGTTCCGCCTTGGCGGCCGCCCTGGCTGAACAGGTCGCACCAAACGCCAAAGTGGCCATTTTTGCAACGCGCAGCCTTGCCCAGATCACCGCCATGATTGCAGTGATCAAGTTGAA
>JAKVCP010000122.1 GCA_022448925.1 Paracoccaceae bacterium | reverse complement strand
GCCAGCGTTCGATCTTGCCCTGGGTTTGCGGATGGTGCGGCGCACCGCGAACGTGATTCATGCCCTTTTCATCGAGATAGTCGGCCAGGTCGGCGGCGACGTAGGAAGAGCCGTTATCGCTGAGCAGCCTTGGCTTGTGCACGACCGTGGCCTGATCGCAGCCCGAGGCCTCCAACGCCAGTTCCAGCGTGTCGGTGACATCCTTGGCCTTCATCGTGGTGCAAAGCTTCCAAGCGATGATGTAACGGCTGTAGGCGCCTTGTTTTATTGGTCGGAGTGAGAGGATTCGAACCTCCGACCCCTGCCTCCCGAAGACAGTGCTCTACCAGGCTGAGCTACACTCCGACCGTTTGTGCGGGGTACAAATTTCACTCCGTCTTTGCAAGAGGCGTGTGCAAGAATTATCCGCGTGGGTCCTCTGCTTTGCGCCCCTTGGAGTGGGGCTTCAAAAATTGGCTTACGCGCAATGTCGTGCCTGTCTCTGGGCGAGAGCGCGTGCGCAAGACAGGGCGGTTTGACAGGTCCGAGCGCTGGCTTTCCCGGCCAAGAATATAGATGCCGCTGACCATGACAATTCCGGCGCCTGCAAAGGTGAACGTGTCGGGCCATTCATCAAAAAAAAAGAACCCGTAGACCGTTGCCCAAAGGATTTGACAGTATTGCATTGGTGCGACAACCACGGCCTCGCCTTTGCGATAGGCTGCAATCAACATCAGATTTGCCCCCCAGGCCAGTGCTGCCATCACGGCGCTCAGCATAAGGTCACGCCCGGCCATGGGTTGGTAGGACAGCGGCAAAAGCGCCCCCATGATAAGCACATTGGCAAGCGTTGGGTACAACATGATCACGGACGAGCGTTCCTCTGCCCGCACGCGTCGCACAATGACCGATGCAAAAGATCCGAAAAACGCGCCCACTATGGCCGCAAGGTGCCCCAGCTGAAAATCCGTTTGCCCTGGGCGGAGGACCACCAGAATTCCACAGAGGCCGACCAGAACGGCGGCCCACCGACGGGGCCCGACTTGTTCTCCGAGGACGGGGATGGAAAGCACCGTGATGAACAGTGGCATCGCAAAGATGACTGCATATACCTGTGCCAGAGGCAAGACCGAGAACGCATAGAAAATACACAAGGCCGTTACAGAAACCGCCCCCGTGCGCAGCAGCATCCAGCCTGGATAGACCGGGATCAGGGTGCCAGCTGTTGAATCCCGGATCAGAAGCAGCGCAGTCAGCGGAAATCCCAAAAGCGTACTGAAAAACAGGATCTGTACCGGGGAATAGGCCCCGCCCAAGAGTTTTACGATAACATCAGACGTTGCAAAAACGCCGAATGCTGCAAGCGCCAGAAGCGCACCTTTGAGATTGTTTGTCATGGGATCACGGACGTTTCGAGCCAACGCAAATCGTGCCCGAAAGCGGGGCAAAGGTCAATCGGCCTGCGCTTCGTTTTCGTGCATGTGCAGGGGGCTGGCCGACCGGCCCAGCAGCGCACCACCGTTCCAAGGCGCCGGGCAAACCCGCCACCTTGGGGAGTGTTGTCGCGGTGCGCCTTGGCTTAGAGGCTGGCGTCCAGTGCTGCGACGATGGCATCGCCCATTTCAGAGGTTGAAATCGGTGACGCGCCGTCCTCGCCCAATAGGTCCGCAGTGCGGGCTCCATCGGCCAGGACTTTCTCGATTGCCTCCTCAAGGCGGCCTGCTTCGGCGCCCTGATCAAATGAGTAGCGCAACGCCATCGCAAAGCTGAGAATACACGCGATCGGGTTCGCCTTGCCTTGGCCCGCAATATCAGGGGCCGAGCCGTGCACGGGTTCATACATCGCTTTTGGCCGGCCATTGTCCATCGGCGCGCCAAGCGACGCTGAAGGCAACATGCCAAGTGAACCCGTTAACATGGCCGCAGCGTCAGACAGCAGATCGCCGAACAGGTTGTCTGTCACAATCACATCGAACTGCTTGGGCCACCGACACAGCTGCATCGCGCCAGCGTCGGCATACATGTGGCTGAGTTCAACCTCGGGGTAGTCCTTTGCCACTTCGGTCACAACTTCGCGCCATAGAATGCCCGACTCCATCACGTTGGCTTTTTCCATCGAGCACAGCTTTTTGTTGCGGCGCATCGCGAGTTCAAAGGCATTGCGCGCGACACGGTCAATTTCGGACTCGGTATAGCGTTGTGTGTTGATGCCGACACGTTCGTTGCCTTCTTCGATGATGCCGCGCGGCTCGCCGAAATAGATGCCCGAGGTCAATTCGCGAACGATCATGATATCGAGACCTGCAACAACATCCTTTTTCAGCGAACTGAAATCAGCCAGCGCATCAAAACATTGGGCTGGGCGCAGGTTGGCAAACAGATCCATTTCTTTGCGCAGACGCAGCAGGCCGCGTTCGGGCTTTAGGCTGAAATCGAGAGCATCGTACTTTGGGCCACCGACAGCGCCCAAGAGCACCGCGTCAACCTCTTGTGCTTTCGCCATCGTGTCGTCGTGCAGCGGTGTGCCATGGGCGTCGTAGGCGGCGCCGCCGACCAAATCTTCACTTACGTCAAAAGCCAAGCCCCGCTTGGTTCCATACCAGTCGATGATCTTGCGAACCTCGGCCATAACCTCAGGACCGATGCCGTCACCGGCCAGGATAAGAAGCGAAGGATTGGACATATGCGGGACTCCTGAGTTAACGTTTGTCACGGCCTATCGCGCAGGGGCAGGGGGGTCAATGGGCGCAAGAGATCTCAGGCGCCTAGTCCATTGGCACCAACCGCGCTGAGGGCGAACACCGCTGTTTGGCTTAGCCTGATGTTCCTGTCCCTCGTATCTGTGATGTTGCCCTTCGCTAAGGTGTCTGGCGCGATCCTGTGCTATGGTGCGAACGTGACATCCACCCAAACCAAGCGATGTGGTTGATCTGGGCTTGGCGTGCCGGTGAACCCCGCGTCGCGAATGGTCAACTCTGTCGAGGGCAGGCTGTAGCTGACGCGAAGGGGGCCTGGGCCATTGTCGCGCCAATGGGCAGTCGGCTGGTCCTGGTGGGCCTTTGGATCGTGGATGCGCCTGTGTTGCAAAAGGGTTCGAATGGACACATGCAGACCCTCGCCGCCCTTCGGATCGAGATTGGCATTGCCCAGCAACACGAAAGCTCCCTCTGGAGCGGGGGGGGCAAGGCGGCCATCCAGCAAGTTGGTCCATAGCGCGATTTCATCGTGATTGCGCCGTCCATTACGATCCTCGGGGCCGTCAAATACCGGCGGTGTGGCGGCGAAAGCCAGAACATTGATCGTTCGCTGGTCACTGACCAAGGGCACCACCCAATGCCCCGACGATGAGAGCCGCTGAACGCCCAAACCGGGATCGTCCTCAGCGATCAGCGTGCCCGGCAGATCCTGCCAAAGCAGGCTGCTCATATCGAAAGCAGAGGTCTGGTCAATGGGCAACCGTGACAGCAAGGCCATGCCGCCTTGCCCCGCAAACCACCCATAGCCCTGCGCATCTCGTGCCTCGCCTCGTTTGCCATTTCCGTCGATGTCACGGCCCGTTGGCATACCTGTGTTGGGTTTCAGTGCAAAAAGATAAGGAAAGCCCAGATCGGCATTGAGCGCCCGAAGGGTTGCCAGTCTTCCATCAAAATCAACGCGGGTCAGCAGTAAGACATCTGGATCAGTCTCGCGAATGGCCTGTAGGGCCGGCGCCAGATCCTGCGCCTTTCCTGCCTGCAAATCGCGCAGCAGGACACCAGGGTTTTTGCGACTGAATGAGGCGTGATATGTTGCAAAACGCAATGTGTCAGCCCATGCAAGAGCGGGCCCTGTGGTCATCACAAGCAGCCAGATCAGGCCACCTGCAAGCCATCCTCTTGGTTTTGTGCCGCTGCATAGGCGCGCTTGCGCTTTGCTTCGACAATATCGGCGATACGCAGCAGTGCGATACCGCGCATGATCATGCTTGCCGGGATCAACGCCCATGCTGCCACCATCCAGATCAGCGGGTGATGCTCGGCAAAGGTGATTGGCACGAAATATTGTGAAATCACCTTGAGCATCGCTGGTACCAAGAATGGCAACAAGCTGCCTAACACAATGTTAATGCCTGCTTCGCGTTTCAACCGGGCGATGACATCTCCGCCGGTGGTCGGTTCAAACATTGGCAGGTTGACCCAAAAGTTGAATGCGCCGCGCGAGAGTGGCCAGTTGAACAGCCGCACAAGGATGGCAAAGAGGCACAGGCAGAGCAGGCCGATCATCAAAGACACACCGGCGCAGTATCGCAAGAGCGTCAGCGTCGCCGTCGGGGCATCATCAGACAGAACGAGCGTCAGCAGTCTGACCGGAGAGAAAGGCACATCCAGCAACCCGCCTGCAAAATGGCCCAGTGCAGAAACGGATTGAGTGGCTGCTGTTGGATAGATCGTGCCGCGACAGATCAGTGTCATTGCGCCAACGGCAAGGAAGAAGGCGCCAAAGCGCAGCCGGTTGAAGGGTGGCGCACTTCGAAAGTCGACCACGCTTGGGTACACGCTTGAATACTCGACAAAGGTCAAAAGGGCCCCTAGCAGTGCAATCAAGGCAATGATCTGTCCAAGATCCGCCGAAACGCGGGGCAGGAACAATGCCGGCATCGCGATGAGCAGAGCCGCAAGCACGGCCCGCGCACCTGCGCTTAGGAGTCGCAAGATCACGTCACTACCCTTTGTCAGCGGACCGTCGCGATACGTTGCCGCGAACTTGTTCCGATGGTTTTTGCACATTACGGCAAGCTGCCTCAGTCTTGCCCCATTTTTGCCTTTTTTGCGACGTGTCTCAAGCCCGAGGTCGACTGTGGATAACCTTTAAGACATTTTGGTGGCGGAACTGGTGCGTGATTGCACCATTTTTTAAGTCGATCTGCGGCAAACCTATGGAATACAACAATATATTGTGGGTTCTATCTAACGTAGCCCAAGTGTTATTTGGCCATCTTTGTTACCGGGCGCAATCGACAGCCTGTCTTGGTGTCACGGGATTTTGCCCTGACTGCACGCAAATGCGGCGCCTCGAACAGCCAACCGTGACATCAACCTAATCGATCTATGCCGCGCCGGGGGTCTTCCGGCGCGGCATCTCGTTTCGGTGTTTACACCCAGGGGCGGCTTTGTTCGGCTTGCGCTTCGAACGCATCAATCGAGCTCGCCTTTTCCATCGACAGCCCAATATCGTCCAGGCCCTCGAGCAGGCAGTGCTTTTTGAAGCTGTCAACCTCAAAGCTGAAGCTTGCCCCGTCGGATGAGGTCACAGTCTGCTCTTCCAGATCAACGGTCATCCGGGCATTGGCGCCCTTTTCTGCATCCTTCATCAAAAGCGCGACGGCCTCTTCTGGCAGAACGATCGGAAGAATGCCGTTCTTGAAGCAGTTGTTGAAAAAGATATCGGCAAATGAGGTCGAAATAACCGCTTTTATGCCAAAGTCCTTCAGCGCCCAGGGCGCGTGTTCACGGCTAGACCCGCAGCCAAAGTTGTCGCCCGCAACAATAATCTCGGCCTCGCGGAAGACGCCAGAGTTCAGCACGAAATCCGGATTTTCGTTGCCATCCATGTCATAGCGCATCTC
>JAKVCP010000121.1 GCA_022448925.1 Paracoccaceae bacterium | reverse complement strand
CAAAGGTCTTAAGGGTTGCCAACGCAGGGGCAAGGTTGCTGTAGCGCAGTTCAATACAGTCTGCACTGTCCAGACAAGCGGCCAAGGCCTGAAATTCCGCGGGTTCCAGATCTTCAGTGCCCGACCACGAGGCCGCAATCATACGCGACAAGGCATCCGGAACATCAAGCGGCGTAGCAACGGGGCAATCAACAGGTTCACTCACACGATCCAAAAAAACGACCCAACGCACAGGCAAAGACTCTGGCACCGCGCCGCGAGCGTCTGCCAAAGGAAGGTATCGGACATGCTGCCCATCAGGGCGTAAATAACTGCGGGTCTGATTTATGTTTCGGGTAAGATCACCTTCAGCGACTGTGGCCTCACTTGCAGCCAACAGAGACCACGATCCAGCTTTCAAGGTCGCGGGGAACGGCACGGCCTGAATTCTGCCTTCCCATTGCAACAGCGCCAGATCATCACCGCAGAGGCGGCATCCTGCCCGCGTCATGTACATTGCCAAGGTGCTTTTCCCCGCACCAGGATCCCCGATAATCAACATCGCCGCGCGCGAGCCTGCCACGGGTGCCTCGACCACTGCAGAGTGCAACAACAGATTGTCCGTGAGGTCCAGAATAACATCCGTAAGAGCAAGCTTCAGCAGAGGCGCAAGCGCGTCATGCGGCCCTGTGCGCGGATCCCCTCCGACCACAGCAACGCAACACGCTGACTGTAGTCGAGACACGGTGATCCAAGCAGTTACGGGGATTTTTGCGGTGACCAAATCCTCTTTGGGCACTGCCATATGCGCATAGGTCGGCGCAAGCTCATGGAATAGATCATCTTCCGAATAACACAGGCCTATTCGAAAATCCGTCATTTGCAGAATTTGCACATGCGCGACCATACAATCTGCGTCAGCTGTTTCTAACGGCACCAAGGCACCAACCGCGATGAGCTCCTCAAAAAAAAGAGCCGATAGAATTGGAGAATCTGGATCGCGAAACACCCCATTTCCCAGTTGCGGCCAAACCGCCGCAACATCTGGATGCACAGCAAGAAGAGACTGTTTTTCAGGCAGAAAAAGATAAGGTAAGCCACCTATGGCCGCCAATTCGGCTTGCGGCGCGGGAACAAAAAGGGTCTGCATAAAAAGCCTCGCCCAAAGTCAAAGAATAATAAATTCAAACAGACTGCGCGCACACTGCTAGATGGGATCCGGCTCAGTTGTGCCGGACCTCATCATCCAAACAGGACGCGCATCAAGCGTTATACTTGCGGCGTCTCCGTCTGACGATTCTGCGGATCTTCTTGATTTTTCTTCTGTGGCGTCTCACGTGCCCACCGCCCGATCGCATGAAGTTCGATGCATCGGCATCTTTGGTGGTCGACAGCAGCACAACAAGGGCTGCAGGCGTAGCCGCCGCGAATCTGCCAGCCTTGGCCAAAAGCGCGCGGCGCTCCGGGGATTCTGGCTTGTCTATGAGGTCTTTATCTTTTTCTGACACTGGAAAACCCTCCAACTGTTAACTATAAAACCCTGCGTCATTTTCCAAAAAACATCAAGCGGCCCACAGACAAAGTCAGTTCCCAAAATCGAGACACGGCGTCAACTGCACCATTAAGCCTTTATAATTAGGATATTTTTAATAAATAACACGTTTTCGCTCCTCGCCCTATAGGGACAGAGACAAAACTATGGTATTCAATTGCATTAAGTTGGCGGAGTTCGCCAATCTTGTTTCCCGGGGTTTTCGGGTGTTGTTTGTTTAAGTGGTGTTTGTGGTTTCATGGTGAGCAAAGTCAGGGCCGACACAGTCGGTGCCAGCGTCCGCAATGTCGGATGGGCCTATTCATCTTTTTTTTGCACCAAGGGGCTAAATCTGGTCTCCGTTGTTATTCTGGCCTGGTATTTGGACCCGGCAGAATTTGGCGTTATGGCGATTTGCCTCGCTGTGATGAGCTACCTCGAAATCATCTCTCAGTTCGGCATGGGGGCTGCCCTTATATCGGCGCAGGAAAAGATAGAGGAAACAGCTTCGGCCGTTTTCATGGTCGGTTTGACTTTCTCACTTCTTTTGTTAGCCCTGCTGTGGATCACCGCAGAGCCGGTGGCTGCTTGGTACGGTGACGCGCAACTCGCGGAGCTGCTGCCCGTTATTGGTTTTGCGCTGGTGGTGCATGCACTCACCACGGTGAACACAAGCTTTCTCTACCGCGAATTAAAGCTCAAACAAAAGCTGTTGCCTGATACTGCCAAAGGCCTCTGCAAAGGGGTTGTAGCCATTGTACTTGCCCTCCTTGGGTTTGGCGTCTGGTCCCTTGTGTTGGGGCATCTGGCAGGAGCTGTTGCCGCCACGCTTGTCACCTGGTGGGTGCGCCCGTGGTGGCCCAGCAAATGGCCCGACTTTGCAACATTTCGCTATATCCTTGGCTTTGGCGGCCATTTGATTGGGGCGCAGACCATCAATGCCACACCGCGTCTTCTGGACAATTTGCTAGTCGGCAAAATCCTCGGGATGCAGGCGCTGGGGATCTATTCGCTGGCTTTCCGCATCCCGGAATTGGGCATCAAGAGCTTTACCAATGTGGTCGGGTCGGTGCTGCATCCGATGATGTCGCGGCTGCAATCTGATCGCGCGGAGCTGGTGGCCTACTACTACGGGGCGCTGAAATACTCTGCCTTGCTGATGTTTGGCGCGGGTGCCGGTATTGCGGTGATGGCAGAGCCAATGGTGCATCTGCTTTACCCACCAAAATGGTACCCAATGATTGAAATCATGCAGCTGATCGCGGTCGCCTTCGCCATAGGCACGATCAATATGGTGCCCGGCAATCTGTTCAAGGCGCTCAACCGCACCGATCTGATGTTCAAGGTGTCGCTGATCAACCTGCCGTTTTTCCTGATCCTGCTCTGGCTTGCCGTGCCCCATGGCATCGTCGCCGTGGCAATGGTGCAGCTGACCCTGGCCGTAATCCGGTTTGTCCCGAATTACCTGCTGCTGCGCCGCGCGATCGACATCACCGCACGCAATACCTTTGCGGCGCTTCTGCCCGGTGCCGTAAGCGCGCTTTCCGGGGCGACGGCTGGCTTGGTGTTGCTGCATTCCGGCCTCGGAGGGGACAACGACCTATCGCGCCTGCTGCTGACCGCGCTTGCCTTCACGCTGGCCTATCTGATCGTTGCTTCGTTCACTGCGCCAGAACCCACTCAAGCCCTGCTCAAACACATGCGCCGTAAGTGGTCGAAACACGCGAAAGGCCCAAAGGGAGCCTCAAAGTCTCCTTCTCCTCTCCGCGCAAAGGAGGCGCGAAATTGATGGGGGGCTGTTGCAATGCATAAAACACAAAAGGCGGACATTGCCTGCCCGCCTTCTGCACCTGTTGTTTTTGCGCGCCACGGCCTGCCCCTGATCGAGGCCAATCATGGACACACGCCGGGCTTAAGCCAGCAGCGCATCCGCGAACAGCTCAATGCTGTCGATACGCAGCGGCTCACCGCCGTCGGAATAGCCCTGCAAGACAATGGCATCACCCGCCGCAACCTGAATGTCTTCGATCACATGCCGGGTCAGGCTGTACTTGGAGGCCAGGTTCTGTTCGGTTTCGGCGTTCCAGGTCCAGGACTCGACAACATCGCCGCCAACAACAACTTCCAAGAAGCTGGCACCATCGGCTTCGTCAAAATAGTCAATGGCAATATCGTAGGTACCGGTTTCACCGTTGAAGAAAGTGGACGCCGTGCCCGCCTCACCGCTTTTGACGCGGATGACTTCGCCACCAGAGGCATGACTGTTGGATTCAATGCGGAACCCATCTTCCAGCAGCAGGGATTCCGCCTCAATGGTGATCGTATCGCCGTCATATCCGCTCTGGTAGGTGTCTTCGCCCTTCACTTCTCCAACCAGCTGAGGACGCAGGTCAACATAGTCGACGCGCAGCGGCTCTTTGCCCTGCCCTTGCCCTGCAAGCGTAACAATATCGCCCTCGTTGATCGCAACACCTTCGATCACACGCTCGGTCAGGGTATTTTTGTTTGCCAGTCCAGAACCCAGATTTTTGTTCCAGGTCCAGCTGTCCACCGCTTTGCCGTTCACCAAAACGGAAAGCTCGGCCTTGCCATCACTTTCATCGAAGTAGCCAATGGTCAGGTCATAAATGCCGCTTGCACCATCAAAGGCCAGTTCCGCTTCGCCAGCGCTGGTGCCTTTGACCTGCAGGACATCCCCACCGGAAGCGGCTTTATTGCTGGCGGCAAAGAAGCCATCGACGACTTTGAAATCTTCCGCTTCAACCCGCATGGCAGAGGCAGAGGACCCCGTACCGGAAGAGGCAGAGCCAGACGACCCGGCGCCAGAACCGGACGACCCAGATCCAGAGGAGCCTGTGTCCTCAGAAACATCCCCCGTGCCGGTGCCAGAGCTGCCCGATCCGGGGTCGCTCGGCCCTTCGACCGGTGCCGTCGCCACATCCCCGTAGATCAACTCATTGATGTAGTCTTCGATATTGGAAATTCCGTCGCCATCCGCATCACCATGCGCGTCGAACTTATTGGCGTTCGTGCCCATGGTGATTTCGACCGCGTCCGGGATCCCGTCGTTGTCGCTGTCTTTGGGCGCCGAAGTGTTCTTGCCAAATTCGTAGCCACCAACCTCATCTGGGCTGTCGATGATGCGACCGGTGCCGTCGATAACCGATTGGATAACACGCGCGTCTGCAGCATTCAGCTCGGGGTAACGCGCCCCCGCATTGGCCAGAACATGGTCCACCACCTGAGACGAGGGCAAAACGGATACATTGCTCGGCTCAAACACGTAGTTGCTTTTGATTTTCGAGGTCGCGCCACCGTCAACTTCCGCAAGGTTGTCTTCGAGGTAATAAGCCGTACCAGATTCCGGGGATTTCAACTGGATCGCCGCACGACCGGCAGAATCCTTGCCCTTGATATAAGCGTTGCCAATGATATGCGCGGTGGTGCCTTCGTGCCCCAGGAAACCATTGGGGCCGTAGTTGTAGACAACGTTATTGATGAACTCGATTTGTTTGGAGTCATCCTTCACTGTCATATTACGGAATTCGTTGTGCGCAATCAGGTTGCCAACGACAGTAACGTTCTCGGCACCATCCCCAACCAGCAGACCCATGGAGTGGTCGCCTTTGGAGTGGATCGAGCTTTGCAGCGCTTCGGCCATGATATTGTTGGAGATCGTGATGTTCTGTGCGCCGTACCAAACGGTGACCAGCTCATCCACGGACCAACTGAAAGAGTTGCTGTCGATGACAACGTTTTTGACGGTGTGGTTCGAGTTACCGATGGACAGGCCGTCGCGGTTATCGGGCGTATCGCCGTCCCCATCACCGGGACGGAACTGCATACCGCGGATAATGACGTTGTCTTCGAGAACGCGCAGTTTGGCGCCCGTTACCGTGACACCATTCGGAGAGGTCTGACCGGCAATGGTCACGTCGCCGTTGACTTTGATCGCATCATCAAGGGCGATTTCGCCGCTGACGTCAAAAACAACGATGCGGGGGCCATCCTGCTCTTCCAGCGCCCAGCGCAAAGATCCTTTGCCAGAGTCGTTCAGGTTGGTGACGCGAATAATTTCGCCGCCTCGACCACCCGTGGTTTCAGCGCCAAAGCCTTCTGCACCCGCAAAGGCAAGATCTGCTGCGTTGTTAGTGGTGCTCATGGGTTATCCTTTTCTCGATACTGGCGGTTTCTTCCGCCTGGCCTTCTGTGCCCGACTTTGACACGGCTCTTCAGCCCGCCAAGCCGCTCTTTCGGTTTCGCGTTCGGGGTTGCGTTCATCCAATCACCACGGCGCAGTTGGGGTCAGGCGCCGCAGCTTTCGGAATGCGTCCTACACTCACCCTACGAAATTTGGAAATTACTAATCAGCGGAATTGGACCACAGTTGGGCGGAAGCTTGCCGCTTTGCGCCCCAATCTCGCATTTGGCGCCAAATTTGAGCAAAAAAGCGCTTTTTATCGGCGGAAGACTGCCAAACTCTTGATATGTGATCACGTTTTTTACCAGTGAGAGGTTTTCACAAATGTA
>JAKVCP010000120.1 GCA_022448925.1 Paracoccaceae bacterium | reverse complement strand
ATACACTGCGGTCAGATCAATTGCTGGCGCTGGCAGCGGAAGACACATCTGCCCTGCCCAGCGGTGAAGACGTGGCAGAGCCTGTGTATGGAGCGCCGGCACGCTGGATCCGGGAAGCGCAACGCGAAACCGCAGCGCTGACAGGATCGACAATTGTCACGCCGGCCGAAGTGCTCGCGACACATCTTTTAGAAGTCATAAAAAGGAATCTGTCGCGCCTGATGACACTCAAAGCCCTGCGACGTTTGCTTGATGAAATGGGGCGCCTTTCTGATGATGAACGCTCAGCAGCGAACAAGCGCATGATCGATGAACTGGTGCCCGACAAGGTTCCGGTGGATCAGCTTCTCGCGGTACTGCGCCTCTTGCTGGACGAACAGGTATCGATCCGCAACATGGGCGTGATCCTCGAAGCCATCGCGGAGGCCCGTGTAATTTACCAAGGGCCAGAGCAAATTTGCGAACATGTCCGACAGCGGCTTGGCTTCCAATTGGTGGCTGATCATCGGCGTGACGATGGCACTGTTCCTCTGCTTCAGCTGGCCCCCGAATGGGAGGATGCTTTCACCGCCGGGCAAATCGACGCCGGGGGCGGCCAGGTGGACGTCGCCCTCTCGCCAGAGCAGTTCAATCGATTGGCAAGCGGCATTTCGGAAAAGCTGGCTGACACCGCCGAACAGGGCACGCGCCCGGCCATGGTCACCTCGTCACGACGCAGGCGTTTTCTGCGCACTGTTCTGGCAGCGCGCGGCATTCAAGTCCCGGTTCTGTCTTTCGAAGAACTGGGCTTGGATGCGCGTCCGGCCGTGGTCGGCATGGTTCCGATCTAATGGTACCGACGTGTTAAATGAATTGGCACAGTTGCTCGGCCTTGCACAGGCTGCATTGCTGACGGGCGGCATCGTCTTTTTGAGGGTTGGCGCTGCGATGTCTGTCTTGCCGGCATTTGGCGAGCGCATGATCCCGGGAAGGGTGCGCCTTGTCTTGGCGCTCGCCTTAACTGTGCTTGTCGCTCCCGCCGTGGCACCAACATTTGCAAATGTCTCAGTGGGTGGTCTGCAGTTGGTGATCGCTGAGACGGTGACCGGCCTTGCCTTTGGTATGGCGCTACGCCTCATGATTATTGCGCTTCAGGTTGCGGGCTCTGTTGCGGCCCAATCCACATCACTGGCACAAGTCTTTGGAAATGCATCCATCGAGCCCCTGCCCGCGATCGGTCATGTTCTTCTATTCGGTGGCCTCGCACTCGCAACCCTCACCGGGTTGCACGTGCAGATCGTGGCGGCGCTCGTGGAAACCTATGAGCTTTTTCCCCCAGGCCAAGCCCCGACCCCTGCCCTGTTGGCAGAATGGGGTGTCAGCCGGATCGCCAAGTGCTTTTCACTGGGATTCACGCTTGCAGCACCGTTCGTGATCACCGCCTTTCTCTACAATCTAGCGCTCGGCGTCATCAACAAGGCCATGCCCCAACTGATGGTCGCCCTCGTCGGCGCGCCTGCGATTACCGGCGCCGGCCTCGCGCTCCTGGCATTGACCGCCCCCCTCACTCTGCAGATCTGGCTGGATACGCTGAACGGCGTGATGGCGAACCCGTTTGGAGCGCAGTAGATGGCAGGGCCGGATCAGGACGAGGATAAGCAACTAGATCCCACCAGCAAGAAGCTGGATGATGCACGCAAGAAAGGCGATATCGCCAAGTCGCAGGAGGTCAACACGGCAGTCGCCTATGGCGGCTTGATGCTCGCCTTTGCAATGGCCGGTTCCGGCGTCGCACTTGGGATCCTTCAGATCGGTGGGAGCATGATTGGGCAGCCCGATCTGCTCCTTGAAGCACCGGGCGACTTGGCCCCCAGACTGGGAGACGCCCTCGGCGCAATCACACTGGCTGTCCTCCCGCTTTTCGCTATCCCCGCGCTGGCGATACTGGGCTCTCTATTCGCTCAGCGCGCCCTTGTTTTTGCGCCCGATAAGCTGAAGCCAAAACTGTCTCGGATTTCTCTTCTCGAGAACGCAAAAAACAAATTTGGCCGCACTGGACTGTTCGAATTCGCAAAATCTTTCACCAAGCTCACAGTCATCACAATCGTGCTTGGCATTTTTGCGCTGCGCGAGGTGCAGAACGTTGCAATGTCCACATTGCTTCAGACGGGTCAAGTGATCACCTTAGGCCTCAAACTGGCAACGAACTTTCTGCTTATCGCCCTCATTCTCGCAGCAGTCATCGGGGCAATTGACTATATTTGGCAACACTTTGAGCTACTTCGCCGCAACCGTATGTCTTACAAAGATATGAAGGACGAAACCAAGGAATCGGAAGGCGATCCGCATATCAAGCAGCAGCGCAGGCAGCGTGCGCAGGCGATAGCTACCAACCAGATGCTGCAAGAAGTCTCGTCTGCCGCCGTCGTGATCGTTAACCCAACGCATTATGCAGTTGCGTTGAAATGGGATTCGCTCATGCCCGGAGCACCGGTTTGCGTGGCAAAGGGCGTGGACGAAATCGCAGCGAGGATCCGCGAGATCGCCGTGAAGGAAGGGATTCCCATCCATTCCGATCCACCGACGGCCAGAGCTCTCCATGCATCTGTCGAATTGGGGCAGGAAATCTCCGAGGGGCACTACCAGTCTGTCGCGGCCGCCATCCGCTTTGCCGATGACATGCGCAAACGTGCAAAGGCGCGAGGTTTCTGATGGCAAAAAGACAAAACGACATGGCTCAGCTGGCCAAACTGACCCGCGCAGCCTTTCAAGTCAGACAAGCCAAGCTGCAAAAGAAAGCCGAGGCAGAAGCCAGGCTACAGCATGAAATCGACAAACTTGATGCGGCCCGGGAAACCGTTCTGAAAACGTTGTCTCTAGAAGACGGGCGCACCCCCGCGCAGATTACAAGCCATGCCGTCTGGTTGACTTGGGCAAATAGACAAAGAGCAGGGCTGAACATGGCGCTGGCCTCCGCCAGAGCGGCAGCCATGCAGGAACGGGAGGCTGCAAAGATAGCTTTCGGCAGAGATCAGGTTGCTCAAAAACTGCCGGCCAAAAAATAGGCAGCAGGCTCTGATACACGGATATTTCTAGACGTCCTGCCGAGCGATGTCCTGAATTAGAACATCTTTCACGATTGGACCAAGCACCTGATAAGATGAGGCGAGCAAGCCACTGCGTAACGCAGCCATGTTCAAGCTGGATGTGAAATTATCATCAAACCCGCCAGAATTGGCGTGATCAAACAGCACCTGCAAAAACCCGTCCCGAAGTTTTGGCTCGCGGGAGAAAACGCGCTCGCGTCCGCCAAGCTCAACTTCAACCGAGAGCGACATGACAACAAGAGAAGCAACCCGTCCGTCTTTTACCACCGGCACGATGAACTGATTGTTGAGCTTAACGTATTCATTCTCCGTACTGAGCTGCTCTTCGCCGGATTTTTCCGCTGCCTCAACAGGGATTGGCGCCGGGCCGGCATCATTATTATCCACTGATACGCTATTATGCTCCGGCCCGCATGGGGGCAGCGCTGCTTCTTTTGCGGCCGTTGGGGCAAGCATTGCGCCCGCTGCAATTCCGCTGCCCAGGCCTATAAGCGCCACCAAGACTGGAAGGATTTTTTTCATTTTTTCAGCCTCAGAACGGAAGGATGATGTCAGCAATCTGCTGACCGTAGCGCGGCTGCTGAACATCCGTGATCTGGCCGCGACCGCCATAGGATATGCGGGCTGAAGCGATCTTATCGTAGGTGATCTCGTTTTTACGTGAAATGTCCGCAGGTCTGACATAGCCAGACACCAGCAACTCCCGGATCTCGAAGTTCACGCGCACTTCCTGACTGCCCTCAATCCGCAGCACCCCATTTGGCAGTTTCTCAACAACTGTCGCCGCCACTCGCAAAGTAAGCTTTTCATTGCGGCTCACCGAGCCATCCCCACTGCTTCCGCTTTTGGACGTAGTGCTCACTGCGTTTGCCATGCTAGAGCCCGCTGGCAGTCGCTGGTCTATGCGCTGCGGGATTCCAAAAAAGTCTGGCACAGAAAGGCTTTCAGAGCCACTGCGCTCCCGCGCCGTGCGGTTCGAAATCTCTGCCTTGTCATCAATTTCGATGACGATCGTCATGATGTCACCCCGCCCAGATGCCCGCCGATCACCCAACAAAGAGCGGCTGTCGCCAGACCAAAGAGAAGCAGCGTCGCCAGGTTCGCGCCGCGCAATCTGATCGGGAAACCCCACATAGGCCATCGCACTGTGCTCTTGGTTGCCCGCAATCGGTGAAAAGTCTGGCCGTTTACCAACACTTTCCATGCGCGCGCATGCTGATAAGGAGAAAACAACAATGGAGATAACTAAGAAGGGTTTCATATCTATTTTCCTGATTTAGAGCGCACGCTGACTGTTGCCGCCGCGGTAATCTGGCCTTCTACAATACTGCGGGACGCAAGGTTCATGACTTGGATTGAATCGTCCAAGCCACCTCGCCCCAAGGCTCTGCCTTCTGTCACGATGGCAAGGCCACCAGTGCGAAAAACTAAAGTCACCACATCATTACGATTGACCAGTGCCGGAGCCCCCAACTGTCCGGGTTTGATTGGGCGCCCCGCGTAGAGAACCACCCGCGTTTCCTGTCCGACAGCCTCCTTTAGCGCGCTGAGCGCACCGGAGGTTTGCTTGGAAACGATCGTCAGATCTGCTGGAGCAAGCACAGTATTGGCGCGCACGGTGCGCGTTGCCACGAGGGTTTGCGCAGAGGCAGACATCCCTATCAGGCAAAGCGCCAGCGCCAGGTACTTCATCAGCGCACCTGCGCCATAGCACCAAGCATCTGGTCTGCTGCAGTGATCACCTTCGCATTAAGTTCATAGCCACGCTGGGCTTCAATCAGTTCGGTGATCTCGCGCACAGCCTCAACAGAACTGTCCTCGAGATATCCTTGGCGGACCGCCCCAAGACCATCGACACCCGGTGTCCCTACGATTGGCGGCCCAGAGGCATTTGTTTCAACAAACAGGTTGCCACCCATAGCCTCGAGCCCTTTTGGATTTGTGAAATTTACGAGGCTAATCTGTCCGAGCTGCTGTGGCTCAACTTGATCAACAAAATAAGCCCATACTTCCCCATCCGCGTTGATCGAGATGGATCGGGCGTCGTTTGGAATCGTGATACCAGGGGCTAGCTCGAGACCTTCAGACGTCACGATCAGCCCATCTGCAGAGCGCTTAAACGCGCCGTCGCGTGTATAGCCCGGCTCGCCAGACGGAAGCGTGACCTCAAAATAGCCGCCCCCCTCAATCGCCATGTCGAGATCACCGCCGGTAGAAGACAGCCCCCCCTGCTGCAACTCAACTGTGACGGCAGAGGTGCGAACACCAAGTCCAAGCTGAACACCGGTGGGCAATACCGCGCCATTGGAGGCTGTCACTGTACCGGGTTGAGCAATCTGCCGGTAGTGGAGGTCCGCAAACTCAGCGCGGCGTGTGTTGTAGCCCGTTGTCGACATATTGGCGAGGTTGTTCGAAATGACGTCAACGCGCATTTGCTGCGCTTGCATACCCGTGGCAGCGGTCTTGAGTGCCTGCATGGTTTTGTTCCCTTTATTTGCCCAAGGTTTCGATCATGGATTTTGTGCGCTCCCCTTCCTTGTCACGGAAGGATTGACCAATCTCATAGGCGCGCTGCACCTCGATCATGCGTGCAACTTCGATCAGCGGATCGACGTTCGAGCCTTCGACGTAGCCTTGCAGAAGGGTTGCCCCTGTTACGGCGGGCTGCACACCGCCCGGGGCCTCAAAAAGCACGCCTTGCTGACGCCGCAAATCTGTCTGATCAACAGGCTCCCATAAGCCAATTTGTGACAAGGGCTGGCCATCTGCACTGAGCGTACCGTCGCTAGAAATCGCAACACTGCCAGCGGCCGCAGGCACAAAAATCGGTGCCCCACCTGCATCCAGAAGGCGGAAGCCATCGGGTGTTACCAGTTCGCCATCACCGTTGGTGGAGAAGACGCCAGCTCTGGTCAGGCGCTCACCCTGATCTGTTTCAATGAGGAAATAGCCATCGCCATTGATCGCGAAATCAAAAGTGCCACCAGTTTGTTTGAGCGGGCCCTGCACCTCGA
>JAKVCP010000012.1 GCA_022448925.1 Paracoccaceae bacterium | reverse complement strand
TTTCTGAGAAGGCTTCGCTTGGAAAACCGTAGCTTCTGGTTGTCAAGAGCCGCCAACTCTATGGGCTGCCGACCACGATCTTGATCTGGTTTGATGTTGTACAACAGAGCTGCAACAGGGCACCGTGTGATGCCAATACCGTTCGGACCAATAAAGGCACATTAAAGATTGACTGTCATCACGCTCATCACTGGTCTTGTGTGAGTAAACAAACAGTGGGAACCGCTTGGTGAACGACGAACCGGCATATTCCAATTTGTTCACTCTTTTGTTTCTAATTCCATGAATGGAGCAACAATGGGAATTCTTTTAGTAAATGAATGGGTGGCAAACTCAGGTTTAGAGTATCAGACTCTTAATTCTGCTGAGTGCCATATATATTCGCGTGACGCGCAGGTTTACGCCCCAGCGTACCAGGATCCTGCGTTGACACATTTGCGTGAATCGAGGCTAGTCGCGGATAAAGACGGGAAATTTCCAATCTGCTATCTGGCTGCGGGAACATACCAGCTCGTGATACGAGACCACCTTAAAAATGACCTTTTTGCTCTCGAAACAGTACGCATTACCGATGCGCTAGTCTTTGGCCCGTCTCGCCAATATTGCACCTTAGACGACATTCTAAACGATAACACTATGGGTTATGGGAATGTAGAAAACGCTCATGAGGTTGCAGAAGGCGATGTTGTAACTGTGCTGTGCGGAGGCTATCACTATCGCGTCGCAGCGCAAACCGCTACCAACAACCAGTTGATTACGCGAGGTGGCGTAAAGCTGTACATACAACCAAATTTGGACGGCGTGATCGACGCTTTGTCGATCGGTTTGAACGCAGACGGCGTCAACGATGACGCCGATGGCATCCAAAAACTGTGTGACATTGGGCGTCCAGTCCGGTTTCCAGCTGGTTACAGTTTTCGGATAATGTCTAGCATTCAGATTGAAAATGAGATCAATATACATGCATTGGGTTCTGAGTTTGTCGGAAATGGAACTAATGGCGACAGTGACTTGTTTTCCATTGAAAGCTCCGAGAATTTCAGAGTCTATGGTGCGGAATTTCGCGGCGCAAGAAGGGCAATAGTGTTCACTGACGTTGCAAATGTCGATATCGTTGACTGCAGTTTTGAAGACTTGGTGCACGGTATTGCAGTGGTGACATGCGAATCGGATGGCGCGCTTAAAGTAGAAAACTGCCGGTTTAAGGATCTTGAGTGCGGTATTAATGTTCAAACGTCACGATTTTCCTTCATTGATATTGAAGCAAATCACTTTGAGCAATTATTGGAAAAGTCAATTATCAACCGAATTTATCCTCTCGGAAAGAAGATTTCGTCAGGACTATGGGTGCAGAGCTTAACTGGAAGTACCTCAATAAACGTAAGGGGAAATTTTGTCGACGGCGTTGCCGAGTTCTCCGAGCCCCCGAATGAACCAGAAGTCCATGGATTGGCGGTCAGTGTAGATGCAAATAGCGAAACAGATGTAAAAATAATTGGCAACACGGTTCGTAACGTTACTGCGCTTTCATCTGTAGAGGGCTGTGAAGGAATACTGGGTCGAGGTCGCAGAGTGATCATACAGGGAAATACTTTGAGAGACGCTGGTGGCCGAGAGGGCATGATCTATGCCAAAGGCTCCTTATTCCACAAAATTGAGAGTAATATTATTGAGGCGTCAGAATCAAATCCCCTCTCCGAAGATCTCCGAGGTGTGATTTCGACGGGAGCAAATTGCGATGTAACCAACAACAAATTTATCAACGTTGGAATTGGGATTTTTACCCGAGCCCTAAATGCACGCTATGCGGGAAATGAGTTCGTAAATGCACATGTGGCGTGTTATGTCTTCTCTCTTCAAAACGATGGTTTGCATCGAAGAACAGAAGTTTCCTCGAATCGGGCAGATGAAAACTGTGGGACCTTTTTTCTCGACATTTCTGCAAGCGACACACCACATGGCGACTTTCATATTTTTGGAAATATCTTGTACAATAAGGGTCATAGCCTGAATTTGAAGGGTGGGGACTCTGTTATATTTAAGGCAAACCATGTCGATCGAAAACTTCCAGATGCGTCACGAGAATGTTTGACGTTTTTGGGTGCAACGAACTTCATCCAGATTATGGAAAACACTTTTGCAAGTTTTGATGACTCGTCTGGAACTGGACGAGTACTAAGCGGTTACACTAATTATACACCTCGAATATTTGTACAAAATAACCATTTTCAAAGCGGAAACTATGCACTCTGGATGAGAGATCAAGTGTACGAAGACTATGTCATCTCCGGAAACAGTTTCTTTTCGGAAAATGCAATTAATGGAATTATCGGGACCAACGTTTCAGTGAGTGGAATTTCGTCAGTCGAGAGCAATATAGGACTAAACTAACGAGAATTCGGTGCTCGCGCAACACCATTGAAATTTTCGGCCACGCGGTTATACGCGTGGCAAAATTTTGAAAAATTTTGTTGAGGGTACAGATGGCACATTATCATGATACTTCCGCAAATTCCCTTTTTAAAGGGATGTATAGCCTGTTTTTGGGGGCGGGGTCTGCCCGGATTCTGGGCATCATGAGCATGCCGGTCTTGTCTCGTGTTTACGAACCTGAGGCTTTTGGTCTTTTGGCGGTGTTTACGGCACTTACGTTGCAAATTATGCCAGTTCTTTCCTGGCGGTATGCAGTTGCTCTTCCGTTGACACGCAGCACAGGGGAAGCGCTTAATCTGGTAGTGCTTTCCTTTGCCTTGATCTTTGTTTCTGCTTTGGTCGTGGCTGTGTGTCTTTGGTTCTTTTCAGAAAATCTATTAACTTGGCTTAAGGCTGAGAACCTCCTGAGTGTATGGTGGTTGATCCCCATTGGCGCTGTAATTATGGCTGCTTTCGATCTGCTGTTATTTTGGTCAACAGGAATGCGTGCCTACGGAAAAGTAGCGCAGGCACAGTTTATAATGTCATGCGTAGGCGAAAGTTGCAAAATCGGGTTGGGAGCTATCGGATGGACGTCAATGGGTCTGTTGTCCGGGTATCTCGTTTCCCAAATTTCCGGTTCTATGTTTTTGGTTAGGCAACTCAAATATTCATTTAGACACTATGGCAAGGCTGTGCGTTTTAGTCGTATATGCGTTGTTGCCAAACGGTACTTAGGGTTTCCTCTTTATCGGTTTCCCTCTCAAATATTACTTGGTCTCGCGACACAATTGCCAATTCTTTTCATTGCTGCCTTGTACGATCCCGCAACTACCGGCCAATTTGCCCTTGCGATGACCGCGCTGTCGTTGCCATTGAATTTAATCGGCCGAACGATGGCCCAGGCCTATTACGGTGAAGTTTCCAATGTAAGAAAAGACCCAAAATTGGTTTGGGAAATTTCGGTGTCGGTTCAGAGACGCCTTATCTTTCTTGGGATCCCATTTGCAATATTTCTGAGTCTCTATGCTGAGAGCATTTTTACGATCGTTTTCGGCGACCGTTGGTCGATGGCTGGACGTTTTACCGAAATATTTTCATTTGTTTTGATGTTTCAGGTCACATCGGCACCTTTGTTGCAGATCGAAAACTTGATGGAAAAGAAAATGCTTTTCGTTTGTTTCAATATCTTTCGGATTAGTGGCATTGTGTTCGTTTATTATTTGGGTGCTTATTTTGATCTGAGTGCGACACAATTTATAACAATATTGTCTTACTTTTTAACTGCATTCTATTGTGCAATAACATTTTATTTGATGCGTATGCTTTGGGTGGCGAAGTGAGATCTTAGGTGGCGGGCCTGAAATTGGTGTTGGTTTCTTTTGGTCCCGAAGATTTTGTATCAATCAAGCCAAATTTCAAATTTTCGAAGTGTGCCGTAGTCGGAATGGGACGCGCAGTTAAACAAACCATATTTTTGCACATAAAGACAGGTAAAAAGTATGGATCGCTATTTGTGGTAGAGACGATTTTCGCTATTGGAATATAGAAATGTTTATGCATCCTGTTTTTTGGACATCTCAGCGGTGAATGAATTGGGCTTTAGGCCCCAGTTCCCCCCCCCGTCCTGCACTGATCTGAGTTCACCCATACTGGTGAACCCGGTGCCGTTGGCAGAACCAATGATGCCAAGTCTGTCTCGCTCTGCAAACAGTCGGTCACGTTCTCGCCCGACCCGCAGGCCTGCCGTTTCACCATCACTGAAGCCGCTGATCTTCGCGCAGACATGTAAAGCCTCGTTTGCCACTTTGAATGACAGAGGTGGCTTTATGAAGGGCGCGCTCATCTCCGTGAGCTCCAGTGAAAAGGGGCTTCCAGATTGGGAGTTCAGCCTGTGCAATCTGCGCATCAACGAGCCCTGAACAAATGGGCCGACACCACGTGTTTGCGAGCCATCGGCACTCGAAAACACTGCGTTCCTGCTTTGATGTCCGCTCCGATTTTACATCAGAATTTTCAGTTTCGCAGATCGAATCTGTTACACAACAACGCCCGTCAGGCAGCCGGGGTCATAGCGCGGCATATAGCGAGTCTGACTGCGGAGTGATGAACCACAGGCTGTGGCCTCTCTGCTCAGCACTTCTGATTTTGCCAGGTGTTTGCTTGGCCTGTAAGGCGACTGTCATTGTGATGTGAAGCCGTCTTGGGCAACCAAACACGGCGGGCTTGACATGGCTTAAGTTTCGAAGCGCGAGTGCCGTATTGGAGCGTCTGGCGAACACCGTTTCGACTTCGTGCATCCGCAATACCGTCTTCAGGCGTGCTGAGTTTGATTTATGAAATCTCACAAGGTGTTGGGATGCAGTTGCACTTGTTGTCACCAGCATAAATTCGTTAGGTGACGCCGATGGTCTGATGCCTGAGCCAGCTGCGTTGGAGGGATTGGCCAAATTTTAATGGAAGTTGGATTTTTATGAACGAACACTCTTCAGATGTCATAGCCGTTATCGGGTTGGGTTATGTAGGTTTGCCTCTTGCGGTGGAGTTTGGCAAGAAACGCAAGGTCATTGGATTTGATATCAGTTTGGCGCGGCTGCAAGAATTGCAATCTGGGCTGGACCGATCGCTTGAAGTCACGGCCGAAGATCTGAGTTTGGCAGAGCACTTGGATTTTACGTCAGATATTGAAGACCTTCGAGAGGCGTCCATTTACATTGTCACCGTTCCCACACCAATCGATCAGTATCACCGCCCCGATCTTACGCCACTGATACGAGCATCGGAAACTGTTGGTCAGGTTCTCAGTGCTGGCGACATTGTCGTTTACGAAAGCACTGTCTATCCTGGCGCAACAGAGGAAGATTGTGTTCCGATCCTCGAACAGGTCTCTGGTCTTGCCTTTAACCGCGATTTCTTTTGTGGATATAGTCCGGAACGGATCAATCCCGGCGATAAAGAGCACCGATTGACAACAATCACCAAAGTGACATCTGGCTCGACCCCGGATGTGGCAGACAAGGTGGATGCGCTTTATGCCTCGATTGTGACCGCAGGGACGCATAAGGCCGAAAGCATTCGCGTGGCAGAGGCGGCAAAGGTCATTGAAAACACGCAGCGCGATTTGAATATTGCCTTGATCAATGAATTGGCGCTGATCTTCAACCATCTCGATCTGGACACAGAGGCTGTTCTGAGAGCTGCAGGAACCAAGTGGAACTTTTTGCCATTCCGCCCTGGTCTGGTGGGGGGGCACTGTATCGGCGTTGATCCCTATTACCTGACTCACAAGGCAGAGGCCGTTGGCTACCATCCTGAGGTCATTCTGGCTGGACGACGACTAAACGATAGCATGGGCCGTTACGTGTCCAGCCAGATGGTCAAAGCGATGTTAAAGGCTGGATTTTCAAGCCTCGACAATCGCATTTTGCTTTTGGGTTTGACCTTCAAGGAAAATTGTCCCGATCTGCGGAACACACGCGCGATCGATATTTATCATGAATTGCGCAGCTATGGGTACCAAGTCGATATTCATGATCCTTGGGTGGATCCAGAACAGGCGCATGCAGAATTCGGTGTTGAAATGACAGATGCCCCTGCACCGGGTGAATACGCTGGCGTAATTTTGGCCGTGGCTCACAAAGATCTGGTGGACTTGGGCGCCGCTCACATGCGTGCTTATGGAAAAGACGGTGCTGTTTTATTCGATTTGAAATCCGCCTTGGGTCGTGATGATGCGGACCTTCGGCTTTAGATATGGGCAAACCACATGTCACAGCATGATGTTCCCACCACGTTTCTTCTGATCGAAGGAACCGATTTTACCAAACCCATTTTCGGATCTGGAAATGCAACTGTTGTCTCATCGCTGATGCGCGGATTTGCAGGCAGCATTGCCCTTGTCGGTGTGACATCAGATCCCGATCATGTCCTGGGTCATTGGACACAGATCGAGATGTTCGGTCATCAATACGACTTCCTTCCCGTTGCTACGTCACAGCGCATGAAAAAACCTGTGACACGGTCGAGCAATGTGGATTTGGCCCTGGCAGTTTACAAATATCGTGCTGCGTTGAGGGCGAAGGGTATCCATAAGGCTTTAACGCGCACCTATTCTGTTCTGTGGGCCTTGAACCGGATTAAATTTCCCTGGGACGTGTGCTTTTACTATCCCGGATTGGGCAATCCAATGCTCATTGGTCGCAAGGTTAAGTTTACAAAGTTCTTTGCAGGCCTTTACAGTCATTTGCAGGCGGCTTCGTTGCGCAAACATGTCAGCCAGGCCTATGCGGCGGCCTCGGACAAAGAGATCGAAGCCTACAACACCTACTTGGCGGAAAAGAAAACACCCGTTCGGGTGAAACCTCTGACAACCGCAGTGGATACCAGCGTTGTCCATCCCTATCCGCAAGATGCGGCGCGCGCTCTTTGGAAAATCCCACCAAGCGCACTGGTCCTGTGTTTTGTCGGACGACTGGCCGAGGTCAAGGGCATTTCATTGCTGCTGGAGTCCTTTATCCGTTTGCGACAGGATTTACAGGCCCAGGGCGACCGAGAGGCGATCTTTCTGTTGGCAGGCGATGGTGAGCTCAGATCCGAGCTGGAAGCGCGGGTACGCGCTGACGGCATTCAAGAGTACGTCAGATTTCTTGGCATGTTGAACAAACCCGATTTGATGCAAGCTTTGGCGGCCTCTGATGTTTGTGTTGTGGGGTCCCATGTCGAGGGGTTTTCCAACGCGATGCTTGAGCAACTGGCCGTTGGTAAACCAATTGTCTCGACCCCCGTCAGCGGCGCGTCGGACATCATTGCTGATGGTGTCAACGGATATGTGGTTCAGGATCGTGATCCTGACGTATTTGCCCGCAGGATTCGTGATGCTGCTGAGCTGCCCGACGTTGAGGCGTACAATCTGGCCCTTGTTGAAGAAAAATACGCTGAGACAGGCCTGTGGCGCCGCATCTCGAACGAGTGGCTGCAAGCGTCTAAAAATTGAAGACACAGCGCATGCCCGACATCACATCGCGAACCTGTTGCTGTGGACCAAATCGTACTAAGGCTTGCAAAGGGGGGCCGTTTCATCCGCTGGCGCCGCATCATCGGTGGTTTGGCGCCGGCTTCATGGTTCACAAGATCTGGTGGGGTGGCGCGATCCAATTTTGCATGGCATTGGCCTTTGTCCTGCTCGCTGAAGCCAACTCTGTTCAAAGTGGCTGTGATGCCCAGTCTGGGACGTGCTCTGATCGGCGCCAAACGATGTCGCATTCATCACGTGCAAGACTCAAAAGCGGTGTTGCCAAGAGTGGTTTTATGGACGGCGCACCAGGGGCCGAATATATCTTCTGCAACGCAAACCACGAGGGATTTCCCATAATGGTCCAAGATAGGTTCTACGGTTGCGGGATTTTGCCGAAGGTACGGTGGGCTGCATGACGATGACAGCTGCAACAGGCGCTGCTTCGCCTCAGATTGGACGTGGCAAGGGACGAGGTCGCGGGATCAATCGGCCTGGCGTATTTCTTCGCCTGTCGCTGAACGATCTGCTTGTGATGGCGTTCTTTTGGGTGCTGCTTTATGTCGAACCGCTTGCGGTAGGGCCTCTCAAAATTTCAGTGATATGGAAATCCGGCGTTATTCTGGTTCTGTCTTTCACGATGATACGGCGCCATTTGCCTGTATGGTTCCTGTTTGCGGTGCTCTTTGCGATCAAGGCTCTGTTTTACACAACGATGCCTTACGGGATGATCGAAAATATTGCCGTATTGATGGAGTTCTTTTTCCTGCCGGTGCTGATCATGTATTTCTTGCGAAAGATGTCGCGAGAGGAAACATGGGCAAACCGGATGATCCTCATATCACTCAAGATTGCGTTGTTCTTTATCTTCTCGACGATCCCCTTTGTTCTGGGACTCGAAAGTCTCTACCCAGCGTGGGATCTGTCCATGTGGGGCAGTGACAGCCGCGCTATCACCAGCTTTTTCTCTTCACTCGCGCCGGCATCAAAGATTTTCTACACGTCCACTTTGGTATTGGCGGCCGGCCATATTTGGTTTCCAAGGACGCTGTCTTACCAAATGCTTTACTGGTCGGGCATGCTTTTGGGATCCTACATTGTGTATGCTTCATTCACACGCACCGGTTGGTTGATTTATGCCGCTGGAATCGTTTTGATAGTCCTGTTTCAACGCGGAGCAACCCGCAAATCGCTTGCTCTTGCCATGCTCGGCATTGCGGCTGTCACGTTGATTTCGTACCTGGCACAAAATCAGGCATTCTTGTTGCGAATGGCCGGCGGCGCTGCGGGGTACCGCGAGGATGTAGAGGTTGGTCTGGATGCGATCCTGCGGTCCCGGATGCCCTTTATCTTTACTGCGATTGACAACCTGAACGCACATGGAGCCCCCGGGTGGATATTCGGTCATGGTGTCAAGGAGGGCAGAGATCTATTCTACATTCATACAGGTATGGCGATAAAGCCACACAATGGGGCGTTCAACACCCTGGCGGCCACCGGTCTGATTGGGTTGGGAGTGTATCTGGCATTTTGCTTTGTGCTGGCGCGGGCTTTGCATCGGGCATATCGCTGGGATCCACAGGGACGTATCATGTATGTCATCACGGCCTATGTCTGGCTTTCATCTTTTGTTATATCCCATGGTTTGCCCTTTTATGCACAGTTGGTTCTGATCGGTCCTCTTGTCCGTGCGCTGCTTGTTTGTCGCTATCGGGGGCCGCAGTCATGAAGCGGCTGATTTCAGTCATCAAACGCTCTGTCAAGCGCGGTCGCATCGCGCTTTTGGCACGCTATTTTGGGCTAGACTGCGATGGTTTGGACACACTTTCCTTTGGTCGAAACACCTTTTTCTTTGCGCGCGATGTTCTGCGCATCGGGCGTGATGTCTATATCGGCCGTGACAGCACAATAGAAAGTGATTGCGTGATCTCGGATGCTGTCATCATGGGGAACAGTGTGGCGTTCGTCGGGCGTCATGATCACGCCATAGACGAACTGGGGACGCCGATCCGGCATGCGACCGCTGTCCGCGATCCTGGGTTTCAGGTTCCCTTCGAACAACGCGTGATTCATGTTGAACGCGATGTCTGGATTGGGTACGGCAGCATTGTTTTAAGTGGCGTGTCGATTGGTCAAGGGGCTGTTGTTGCGGCAGGCTCTGTTGTGACCCGCGATGTGCCAGCAAACAGTATTGTGGCAGGAAACCCAGCCAAAATTATCCGGCAAAGATTTGAGAATGAATGCTTTGCCCGTCACCTCGCTGCGCTTGACAGGGCTGGCATTCGCACTTTGTCCATCCCAGGTTCTGTTGAGTAGTTACACTCTCCTTATTCAGTCAATTGCTTTTGAAAGACGATCTTATGACCACGCAGAGAATTCTCCATTACAATGTTGAATCTGAGCCCGCCCAATCTGTGGTGTACAGGATTTCGGCTCACTTGGATAGCCAAGACCGAACCTGTGCATGGATGGCGTGTTTGAACCCCCATTCCTATGCAGTTGCCAAAACCGACGCTGAATTCAACGCGGCCCTTCAAAATGCGGATTGGCTTGTGCCTGATGGCATTGGCATTGTGCTTGCGGGCCGCTTGTTGAACCGCCCAATGACCCAGCGCATCACAGGTTTCGATATCTTTGATGGCGTGATGAAAGATCTTGATCGTCGGGGGGGATCTGTCTTCTTTTTGGGCAGCACAGAGGAAACCCTGGCGAAGATCAGGCAAAAGCTGCCGCAGGATTTCCCGAATGTTTCGCTTGCGGGCACGTTGTCACCGCCTTTCAAGCCCAGCTATGACGCGTCCGAAATAGAGATGATGGTCGAAGCCATCGCACTCGCCAAGGCCGATGTGCTGTGGGTTGGCATGACCGCCCCGAAACAGGAAAAGTGGATCTGTGACCTTCGCGATCGACTGGATGTCAGCTTTGTCGGCGCAATCGGAGCGGTCTTTGATTTCTATGTCGGGAATGTGAAGCGGTCCCATCCGATCTTTCAGAAAACCGGGTTTGAATGGCTTCCGCGTTTGCTTCAACAGCCAAAACGCCTTTGGCGTCGAATGTTCGTCTCTGCCCCGATCTTTATGTGGGATGTGCTCTCGGCGCGAAGACGCGGCAGCAACTAGGGGGCACAACCGGGATACGACGCATGTCAGCCGTAGGCTGACGGCGTTCCATGGCTCAAAAGCCTGGGCCCCTGCCACAGGCCCCCAACGCAGAGGTCGCTTTGTCGGCCTGTGATAGTACGACAGTGGTTCGGGTCTGGATAGATAGAATGGACGCGCGACTGCACCTGCGTCATCGCGTGGACAGTGGGATCCCCTTCCTGGACAAACTGCGCATACAGACCGTTCCCAAAGCGGCGCCTTTTGGCTGGGCACGGTTTTCATGCAATGTTGGGGCGGGCACAGCCTGCTTGACGTCCCGCAGGTATGGATCAAAGGCATCAAAAATGGCGTTTGCCCGTCCGCCTAACTGGTCTGTGACCGCCGTGATGTTTCAGCACAGACACGAGTGTCCCGGATTGGGAGACATACCCGGACTTTCCTTGACGCTCTGGCCTACTTTTCGCGCAGGCTGTCCAGGTGCTGCAGGTACCACGCATAGGTGCTTTCAACCCCATGTTCCAGGTCGATAGAGGCGTCCCACCCCATTCTGCGCAGACGCGAAACATCCATCAACTTTCGCATTGTGCCGTCGGGTTTAGAGGTATCGGTTCCGATTTTACCGCTATAGCCGACCACCCTGGCCACGATTTGCGCCAATTCCAGAATGGAGACATCCTGTCCAGTCCCAACATTTATGTGGCTGAGCATGGGCTGCGTGTTGGCGTCATAGGTGGCCTTGTCCAGGTCGAGCACAAAAAGCGATGCATCCGCCATGTCATCGACATGCAAAAATTCGCGCCGTGGTGTGCCAGTTCCCCAAATGCGTACCTCGTCCAGGCCATTTTCTTTGGCAGCGTGAAAGCGGCGGATCATGGCGGGCAGAACATGGGAATTTTCAGGGTGAAAGTTGTCCCCTGGGCCATACAGGTTTGTCGGCATTACCGACCGGTAGTCGACGCCGTACTGTCGGTTGTAGCTTTCACACATCTTGATGCCTGCAATCTTTGCGATGGCATAGGGCTCGTTGGTTGGCTCGAGCGTTCCGGTCAGCAAGGCATCTTCGCGCATCGGCTGAGGGATGGATTTGGGATAAATACAGGAAGAGCCCAGCTGCAAAAGTCGCGTGACGCCGTTTTTCCAGGCCGCGTTGATCACATTGGCCTGGATCATCATGTTGTCCCAGATAAAGTCGGCTGGATAGGTATTGTTGGCGTGGATCCCTCCGACCTTTGCGGCGGCCAGGATCACCAAGTCGGGACGTTCGTCCGCAAAAAAATCCAGAACACAGGCTTGATCAGTCAGGTCCAGCTCTGCATGGGATCTGGTGACCAGCGTCAGATCTTCGCCAGCGGCTTGCCGTTTTTCAAGGCGCCGCAGGATCGCTGCGCCGACCATGCCGCGATGACCGGCAATATAGGCCTTCATCCGGTTATCCCTCCAAGGCGACGGGCAGTTCAAACCCGTGTTGTTTCAACAGGGCATGGCGGCGCGCCGTTCTGAGATCTTCGCGGACCATTTCAGCGCACATCTCTTGGGCTGTAATCTCTGGCACCCAGCCAAGCTTTTCCTTGGCCTTGGTTGGGTCTCCCAGCAGCGTCTCGACTTCGGCAGGGCGGAAGTACCGGGGATCGATGCGCATGATCACGTCACCGGGTTTCACGGCGGGGGCCTCATCACCCTCAACCGCGGTTACGGTTGCGATTTCGTCCAAGCCTTCCCCAGAGAAGGCAAGCTCAATCCCCAGTTCACGCGCGGTCCATGTGATGAATTCGCGGACGCTGTACTGCACACCTGTTGCAATGACGAAATCGTCTGCTGTGTCCTGTTGCAACATCATCCACTGCATGCGGACATAGTCCTTTGCGTGGCCCCAATCTCGCAACGCATCAATATTGCCCATGTACAGGCAATCTTCGAGCCCCTGCGCGATGTTCGAGAGGCCTCGTGTGATTTTACGGGTGACAAATGTCTCGCCGCGACGCGGGCTTTCGTGATTGAACAAGATCCCATTGCAGGCGTACATGCCATAGGCTTCGCGATAGTTCACTGTAATCCAATAGGCGTACATCTTTGCCACTGCATAGGGCGAACGCGGGTAAAATGGTGTTGTTTCACGTTGGGGCGTTTCCTGAACCAAACCATATAATTCGGATGTGGATGCCTGATAGAAGCGCGTTTTTTCTTCCAAACCAAGGAAACGGATTGCCTCAAGCAGGCGCAGGCCGCCGATTGCATCTACATCCGCCGTGTACTCTGGTGCTTCGAAACTGACTGCCACGTGACTTTGCGCGCCAAGGTTGTACACTTCGTCTGGCTCGACTTCGCGCAGGATGCGGGTCAGGTTCGATGAATCCGTCAGATCGCCATAATGCAGCTTGAACTGCGGGGCGGGATGATGAGGATCCTGGTAGATATGGTCAATTCGATCCGTGTTGAACAAAGAAGCGCGGCGTTTGATCCCGTGGACCTCATACCCCTTTTCCAAGAGAAACTCTGCGAGATAAGACCCATCCTGTCCTGTGACACCAGTAATCAAAGCGCGTTTTGTCATCGGTTCCAAATCTATTTTCTTTGTAGGAATTTATATCTCTTTGCCTTGCCTTTCGAGAACAGGCAAGGTCCGACTGTGCGAGCGGTTTTGAGCTGTGATCCCTTGGCGCCGGCTCCCGGGATCTGGGCTTGGACCGAGGGTCCTAGATGTTGGTGCCGGGCCCGTATGTGCTTTGACTACACTGAATGAGAACAGGGATCTGCAGCGCCATTGTTGGCGCCAAGATACCTTGTACCGATCAACTCCCGCGGCGGCTAGCAATCACGATGAATGTGCGCCAGATCACCCAGGCTTCCAAAAGAAAGCCGGAGTTGCGAATGTAGTACAGATCCGCCTGTACCTTTTGGCGGGTTGCTTCAGACCCGGCGACATAACCCACTTCGGTCTGCGCCAACCCGCTGATGCCCGGACGCACAGAGTGGCGCGCACGATATCCTGGCACTGTGCGCAGGAACCGGCGGGCATGGTGGACGTAATCTGGTCGTGGTCCGATCAAGCTCATGTCACCCCTGAGGACATTTATTGCCTGTGGCAGTTCGTCAATCCGCAGCTTGCGAATGATGTGGCCAAGTCGGGTGATGCGGTCAACTTCCAAAGGGTCATTTGCGCCCCGCGTTACGCGGTCGGCGGGCACCATGGAGCGAAATTTATAGGCGACGAACGGTTTGCAGTTACGCCCCATTCGAACCTGCGCGAACAGTAAAGGACCCTGATTGAAGAACGGATTTAGACACACCAGGACGAGGGACACCGCAATCAGCAGCGGGACAAGAAATGTAAAACTTACCAAAATGTCAAATATTCGCTTTGCAGCACCAAAAATCACAGTCTTCAGGGGAAGGCTTGCTGTCACGAACACTTCGTCGTCGCGCACAGCACTTGTTCTGAAATCAAACATAATAAATTCCCGAAAAAAACATCTTGGTTAAAGATTTATCAGCAAATATGTTTGCACGCCGGTGGTGGTAGGCTGGTTTTAGAAACCCACCACCAAATCCTGCCAAGTTTACGGGTTTTTCATTGGTTGGATTCTGAACGGCACCGCCGGAGAGCTGGTCTGCTGCCCAAGAGGTTTCAAAAGACGCCCGCAGCGCACACGACGGTGACGAATCAGGGTGCGACCGCCAAGGCAAAGGAGCGACTCAGTCAAAGCGTGGGCGCCTTCGGCACCAGACCAAATGACGTCATGTTGCATTGTGACCAGTTTTGATAGGGTGGGAGGCAGCCATGGATATCAGACATGGATATCAGACATGCGATCCATCCCGCGCATACTGGAAGAATTAGACAACACTCTCTGGTCTTGGGGTGAACGCATCTGGGGCCCGACACGCCGACCGCTCGTTTGGCAAAACGGGAAGGACGTGACAGGAGGCCCCAAAATAAACAGAAAGTTTGATTTTTTAGACGTGGACCTTTACGACTTGTCCACCTGACGCCCCTAGCCATGAGCCATACTTGAACAAACAGGCAATGTGGGCTCATGACACTTCGAAAAGCCATTCAATCGCTCATTTTCGTGCCCTTCCTGGCGCTTGTTCTCCTTGGGGGTGGACTGTCGTGAACGAAGCGCGATCTGTGCAAAACAGCATGCTCTCCCGTGCGTTGATTGCCGATGGCATCGATATTGGGAACCTCATACACGCGCTTCAGGTAGAGCGGGGTCAATCTGCGGGCCATATCGCTTCGAATGGAAAGAACATTAAAGCCTCCCTTCCGCAAGAGCGATTGACTACGGATCAGGCATTGGCAGCCGTTTCAGCGACCTTGCGCCAGCAGATCCTGTCCCTTCACCAGCTTCGAGAGATGCGGACAAAGATATCTGATCTCAGCGTGACCGTGCCTGAGATGGCTCAATTCTACACTGGGGCTATCCGCAAGGCTCTTGCTTTGAGCGCGTAAAAAATGGGGGGAACGGGCTTGCCGGACACTGCTCAGCTTGGCAACGCTTTATGGGCCTTTCTGACGCCAAGGAGTGGGCCGGTCTGCAAAGAGCTGCCGGTGCAACAGGATTGGGAAAAGGCGCGTTTTCGCTGCAGGATTATCAGGATTTCATAAAACGCGGATCAGCTGAGGCAGGGCTTTTGCAACGTGCCGAACCCTCGCTGGTGGAATTCGTGCCTGATTTGGATTTGACGCATGCAGCGCAACGCAGTGGGGTCAGTACACTGCGATCTGACATCGTGGCAGCGGGGCCGGGCGCAGATCTTTCGTATCTTTCCGCGCCAGATTGGTTCGCAACGTCAACACGATGGATCGAAACACTGCGAGCCGTGGAACTGAAGGTGGCGAACATACTCTCAGAGACAGCGCTTGCCGCCATGCGCCAATCAATCTTGACGTTGATCCTCGTCCTGAGCGCCACATGCACCGCTGGAGGGCTAAGCCTGACGTTGGGGCTGAAATTGCTCAACAGGTTTGATCGTCAAATTCGGACGCTGACCAGCGAGTTGTCGCAGGTCGCTCAAAAGCAGTTTGATTTCACACCGCAGCATTTGGAAGAGTCGTCTGAGATCGGAACGCTCAGCCGCTCATTGGAAGAGGCGCGCGCCGCACTCGAGGCGGCAGACAGATTGATCGTGCACACACGTACGGCTGTGCTGCAAACGCTTGAGCATAACCTTCAACAGTTGTCGACGCGGGACTTGTCGAAGCAGATCATCGAAGACTTTCCCGAAGATTACGCCGGTCTCAAGTTGAACTATAACGCAACACTCAACCAATTGGATGAGGTAGTCGGGCAAATTCGCACAGTGGCGAAGGGGATCCGTGGGGGCTCAACCAGTTTGTTTGATGCAGCGCTCGACATGTCCAATCGTGTTGATCGGCAGGCCGCCTCGCTGGAAGAGACGAACGCTGCGCTCCAGCAAATCGCAAGCAATGCGATCGAAACAGCAAAGAACGTCAAGACAACCAAGGACGCCATGGATGTCTTGATGGAGGACGCAGAATTCGGGGTTACGCAAATGCACGACGCGTCGAACGCAATGTCGGGGATTGTCAAGGTTGCCGAGGAAATGACGAAGGTGGTGGACCTGATAGATGATATCTCGTTTCAGACCAATCTGTTGGCTTTGAATGCCGGAATCGAAGCTGCACGCGCTGGTGAAGCCGGTAAAGGATTTGCCGTTGTAGCGGCTGAAGTGCGCAGCCTGGCCATGACAGCAGGCGGCGCGACCAAGGATATCAAGGCGCTGATCACGCGCAGCCAGGCCTCTGTCAAAAGTGGCGTGACAAAGGTGGAGGAAACAGCGCGGATTTTTGAACGTGTCAAAAGTGGTATCACAAGGTCGCGTGATGAGGTGGATGCAATTGCGCCCATCGCTGAGGAACAAAGTCTGGGCGTACAGGAAATCAAGGGGGCTGTGGATGAGTTGGATAAGGCAACCCAGCTTAACGCCGGTGTCGCGACATCAAACTCTGAAATATGCGCCTCTCTTAAAGGCGAAGCGAACCGGCTGACGGATGTGTTGGACACCTTCCAAACCAGTGACGCTGGCGGAAGTTCAGAGACACCGCTGACCAGTGATGGACCAAGCGATCCAAGCAATGATCGCGAAGAGCCAAACTGGTCGAAATCGGCCTAGTATCCCCAGGACCGTGTCGCGCCACGGCCTCAGAACGTCACCCGCACGCCGGGCAGCTGAAGGGCCTTGATGAGTTCACGCATTTCCTGCCGTGCCGCGATGTTCGAAATGCTGAGCTGGCGCACACCAAGATCTCTTAGATCAAGCAGGGTCAAACCCCTGGGGAAAAGTTCACGAAAGATCACCCGCTCGTGGAAGCCCGAGGAAATTCGGAAACCGATCCGCCGGGACAGTTTTTCAAGCGCGCCTTCAAGCTTTTGCTTGTTGATCATGTTCTGTGCCCCGACGCGATTGCGCAAAACCACCCAATCGATCGGTTTCAGGCCGGCTTGGGCGCGCATCTGCCGTGCATTCCAAACCATTTCCGAATAGACTGATGGCCCCAACACTTTGCCGCCATCCGGTGACACACGGGCCAGCAGGTCAAAATCGACAAAACTATCGTTCAACGGTGTGACCAAAGTGTCTGCTAGGGAATGTGCCACTTGGCTAAGGCGCGTGTGGGAGCCGGGGCAATCCACCAGGATAAAATCGCTGTCGCCGTTCAATTGGCGCATGCCCTCGCGCAACCGCTGGTCAAAAGCGTTTTCGCCTGGTGTCAGCCTATCTTCGGGAACTTCAGGCAAATCGAGATAACGTGGCGTTGGCAGAGAGATACCCTCGGCCTTTTGAATGTGCTGGCGATTGTCGATGTAGCGCCCGAATGACCGTTGCCGCAAATCAAGGTCCATGGCTCCGACCCTGTGGCCCATCCGTGACAGGGCGGTTGCGATGTGCATGGACACCGTCGATTTGCCTGCTCCACCCTTTTCGTTGCCGACCACGATGATATGCGCCACGCCCTGTCCTCTTGTTGTGACCGCCTTGTTTTGGCGTCTGCTGAACAAGGCTTAACCTGCGCATCGGAGAAGGGAAAGAGGGCATGACTGATGTGATCATGCGCCGGTCAGACCTTGATTTTCTTGGTGCCCTGACAGCCACTGAGCCGCAGGTGCCTGTTATCCTGCGCGATGTGCTTTCTGCACTAAATGACGCGAATGACATCCTTGTCGATCGAAAGATGATAGCCCCGACGCGCGATATTCTTGACCAAAAGCTCTGACACCATCTGATTGCCCAAACTGTCTCGCAATCGCTTGATCCGTGTCGCGCCTGCGGCTTCCTCGCAGTCGGCCTCTGTCCGTCCGGAAATGACAGCTTCTATTTGCGCGCCGGTCAGGACGTCGTCATCCATGCGTGCTTCGGCCAGGACAGACAGTGTTTCCATCGCGGCTTCGGTCAGCTTGAAGCCCATGTTGTTCAGGTACACCGTTTTTTCATCCCGGCTGATGATCAGTGAACTGACCTGGATCCCGGATTTCTCAATCTGTGCCATGCGGCGATTGAGTGCGACCAGCATCACCAGGAACACCAGGGCTGCGATCAAAAGAGCGGTGGCAAACACAAGCAATACGAAAATGACCACGCGATAGCTTGTCAGAGTTTCGGAAAAGGCGGTGCCGGACAGCGCCAAGATTTCCAGCAACTTGATCTCTGACGAGCTGGTCAACGCGTCGTTTTCCACAAAAATCCGTTCGACCCGAGCGTTAAAGGCATTGGCATCTGGCAGAGTCAGGAACAAAAATACGGCTGTAAGGAGCAAGATCACCACTATGGCGACCGTTCCTATAGTGACAACACGGGTGCCCGAACGACGCGAGTCGGCAGCGGATCTTGTGTCTTCCTGCAAGGTGCGATGTCCTGACCTTTATTGATTGCTGACCGACAGTATCTTGAGCAAGGTCAGACCCTGCCCTGCAAGACGGCCTTCAAGTTGTATACGCGCCGACTCTACAGTGCAGGGAGCGTCGACTTGAACCACTTGGTACACCAATGTCAGCGGATTGTCGCGTTTGGCCTTGAATTCGGCTTGGCACGCAGCTTCAGCCGTATTTGACAGCATAAGCAGTGTTGCCGTGAGGGCGGGGATACTGAGCGAGTGTCTCATCCTGTCAAGATGTCCCCTGTGACCTTGAAATTCAATAACCATCGGCAGTTAGCACGTTGATATCCGATAACAGCGCGCTGTTATTGCTTGCCGGTCGGCGGTTGGCCCAGGTTCGGTTCATCGCCACGATCCTCGATAGAACAGACAGGAGAGGTGGCACACCAACATAACCGATCCCGTCTTGAAGGAGACATTCAAATGACCCGTAAATTTATTGCAACCATTCTCGCAGCAGCCATCGCTGTAACCACCTTGGGCAGCACTGCCCAAGCGCACCACCGGAACGATGATCTGATCAAATTCCTGGGGGCGGCCACCACCTTGATCATCATTGGCAATGCGCTCAAGCACAAAAACCACAATCACGGATATTATCCCCATAAACCCTACTACGGCCACACCAATTACCACCATAAGCCCAAGCCCGCTTTGCCAAGAAATTGCATTCGCAAGACGGCTAACAAAAAAGGCCATGCCTATCATGTGTTCAACCGTCACTGCCTCAAGAAGACGTACAAGGCGGCCCATAAACTTCCCAGTTCTTGCGCCCTGCGGTACCGTGGAAAGAACGGCCATATCCGTCACGGCTATGGTGTCACGTGCCTGAAAAACAAAGGCTACAAAATCCACTAAGTCTACCGAGCAGGGATGCGGCTTGCCCCCTTCAGCCGCGTCCCACGAGCGCATGCGACGCTGGTCTAGCGTCGCATGCGTCTTTTTTGGGGCTTGCGGCCATCCCGGACGACTGTTTTCAAGTAAAGATGACCGATGTTCCTGATTTTTCGCTAGAAGAGGCCTTGATGGCGACAACAGCCACCTGCGTGGCAGGCGTCGACGAGGTCGGGCGCGGCCCTCTGGCCGGACCGGTTGTGGCCGCCGCAGTGGTTTTAGACCCCAGTGCGATCCCATTGGGGCTCAATGACTCCAAGAAGCTCTCCGCAAAACGTCGTGCAGATATCCTTGAGGCGCTGCGCGAAACCGCGCAGATCGGCATTGGACAGGCCACGGTACAGGAAATTGATGATTTGAATATTTTGCGCGCAAGCCATCTTGCCATGTTGCGCGCGGTCGCGGCCTTGCCCGTGTCGCCAGATCATCTTTTGATTGACGGCAATATGGTGCCTCGGGACACGGATCGTCCTGCAACGGCAGTGGTCAAGGGCGATGCCCGCAGTGTGTCCATCGCGGCGGCCTCTATCGTGGCCAAAGAGCATCGCGATGCGATCATGCGGGCCTTGGCGCAGGAGTTTCCTGGTTATGGCTGGGAACGCAACGCTGGATACCCCACAAAATGTCACAAAAATGCACTGGTAGATTTGGGGTTGACCCCACATCATAGGCGTTCGTTCAAACCTATCCACAATATCTTGTATCAAGTGAAATAGTTAAGTTGTTGATTCAAAAAAGAATTTGACGACAAATCGGCTTTGACTCATGTTTATCCCCAACCACAGAGCGCAAAGCGCCGGGGATAGAGGCAGAGAATGAAGACAATGACCAAAGCCAAGGGCGCAGCGGCGCTCCCTCTTAACACGATTCTGGAAGGTGACTGCATCGACGTGATGAACAGTCTGCCCGAAGCATCGATAGACATGATTTTTGCGGATCCGCCCTATAACCTGCAGTTGAAGGGGGATCTTCACAGACCCGACAACAGTCGGGTGGATGCGGTTGACGATCATTGGGACCAGTTTTCCAGTTTTGCAGCCTATGACCGGTTCACACGGGACTGGCTGAAAGCGGCGCGCCGTCTTCTCAAGCCGAATGGGGCGATCTGGGTGATCGGTTCCTACCACAACATTTTTCGGGTTGGCGCTGCGTTACAGGACGCGGGCTACTGGATTTTGAACGATGTGGTCTGGCGCAAGTCCAACCCGATGCCGAATTTTCGCGGCAAACGCTTTACCAACGCGCATGAAACGATGATCTGGGCGTCCAAGGCCGAAGGCGCGAAATATACCTTCAACTATGAGGCGCTCAAGGCGTTGAACGAAGGCATCCAGATGCGCAGTGACTGGGTTATCCCGATCTGCAATGGCGGCGAGCGCCTGAAGGATGCCAAGGGTGAAAAAGCCCATCCGACGCAGAAACCACAGGCATTGCTGCATCGTGTTCTGGTTGGAGCCACCAATCCGGGCGATGTTGTGCTGGATCCGTTCTTCGGCACCGGAACCACCGGGGCGGTGGCCAAGATGCTGGGCCGTGATTTCATCGGGATCGAACGTGAGGCCGCCTATCGCGAGGTCGCACAAAAGCGCCTGTCCAAGGTTCGCAAATTCGACAAGTCGGTGCTGCAGGTCAGCACCTCCAAACGGGCAGAGCCGCGTGTGCCTTTTGGACAGCTTGTCGAACGTGGCATGCTGCGCCCGGGTGAAATGCTCGTATCGTCAAACGGCAAGGCGGCAAAGGTGCGCGCCGATGGCACATTGGTGGCTGATACGATTAATGGATCCATTCACCAGGTTGGTGCCGCGCTTGAGGGCGCGCCCAGTTGCAATGGATGGACCTACTGGCACATCCGTCGCGAAGGCAAGACGATCCCGATTGATGTCTTTCGGCAGCAGATCCGCGCAGAGATGGCCGACCGCGCCAGCTGAATTTCGCAAAATCGCACGGCATACCGCCGATGTCTCTGGCTATGACGGAGGCATTTCCTGGGCCCCATCTTTGTGATGGGGCCATTTTTCGGGCCGTTTGGCCTGTGTGGTGTTGGGGGCTCGGCGCGGATGCCATGCCATGATCGCCGCCGTCGGCGCCTGCGCGGCATCGGGCATCAAGCGGCTGGCGAAAACTGCACCAAGGTTCCTTGGCATCTGAGACCTTTCCAACCCTTGTCAAAGCGCCTAAGGCGGGGTCATGGATATTCGCGCGATTTTCATGGGTTTGGCCTTTGCGGTCATGTGGTCGTCGGCCTTTACCTCTGCACGCATCATTGTCGCCTCGGCCCCACCGATGAGCGCTCTGGCGTTGCGCTTTTTGCTGTCGGGGCTGATTGCTGTCGCTCTGGCCCGCTGGCTGGGTCAAAGCTGGACGCTGACCCGATCACAATGGCGCGCGACGCTTGTCTTCGGGGTCTGCCAGAATGCACTGTACCTGGGGCTGTATTTCGTTGCGATGCAGACCGTCCAGGCGTCTTTGGCAGCCATTATTGCCTCTGCCATGCCGTTGCTCGTCGCTTTGGCGGGCTGGGTGATCTTTGGTGAACGGGTGCGCGCCCTGGGTGTGGCGGGTCTGTTCGCGGGTCTTGCAGGTGTTGCTTTGATCATGGGCGCGCGTCTTCAGGGGGGGGTGGATCTGTTTGGCTTGGGGCTGTGCATCGTCGGTGTCCTGTCTTTGACAGTGGCAACCCTGGCACTGCGCAATGCCACCTCTGGCGGCAATTTTCTGATGGTGGTCGGCTTGCAAATGTTGGTTGGCAGCGCCGCATTGTGGGGACCGGCGTTGCTGTTTGAAACGCAGGTATTCCAACCAAGCTGGACGTTGCTGTGGGCCTTTGCCTACACCACGTTGGTGCCAGGACTGGCCGCCACCTTTGTCTGGTTTCTGTTGGTTGATCGGATTGGCACGGTCAAGGCCGCCACTTTTCACTTTTTGAACCCCTTCCTGGGGGTTTTGATTGCTGCGCTGATCCTCGGAGAGGGGCTGGGGCCACTGGATATCCTGGGGGTTGTGATCATCACCGGCGGAATTTTGGCGGTACAGCTTTCGAAACAAACCCCACGCGGCCGTGAAGATGCGTAAATGGAAGTTGTGGTGACAGCCAGCCAGAAACACGGTTTACCGGACCTATGGAATTCGTGTTTGCCTATGCCGCTGGTCTGCTGACCCTTATAAACCCCTGCGTTTTGCCCGTCTTGCCGATTGTTTTGGCGACGGCCCTGCAGGCCAGTCGTTGGGGGCCGGTGGCGCTGGCTCTTGGTCTGAGTGTGTCTTTTGTCGTGTTGGGTGTCACCGTGGCGGCCTTTGGTCATGCGATCGGTTTGACGGTCGATGGTGTCAGCCGGATCGGTGCCGGCGTCATGGTCCTGTTCGGTGCCATTTTGCTGATTCCGCAGTTCTCAGGCGTGATGGCGACCGCCACGGCGGGGCTTTCAGCACGAGCCGATGCAGGTATGGATCGTCTGGATCGTGCATCCCTGAGAGGTCAGGCCCTGGGCGGCGTGCTGCTTGGGGCTGTGTGGAGCCCGTGTATAGGCCCAACACTTGGCAGCGCGATTGGTCTGGCCAGCCAAGGGGAAAGTCTCGGCACTGCGACCTTGGTCATGGTGTTTTTCGCTCTTGGGGTTTCAACGTTGATCGTCGGAGTGGCCTATGTCGCCCGGGGGCTCTTGTCCGCGCGGGGCGATTTCATGCGTGCAATGGCAATGCGGTCTCAGAAAATCCTGGGCGGCGCCTTTCTGTTCGTTGGCCTCGCTCTATTCTTTCAACTTCATCACTATGCAGAAGGTTGGTTGCTGTCGGTTATGCCGGACTGGCTGATTGACCTGTCCGTTTCAATTTGAGCTCTGATACCCAAAAGGGAGACAATCATGGATAGACGTATGTTCCTGACGACACTCACAGGTGCGGTGGCGCTCGGGCCGACCGGTGTATTGGCAGATCCGATTGAGTACATGCCGGGGTTGGTTCAGAAGCACCTTGATGCGGGCGATACTGTTTTTATCGAATTTGGTACAACCTGGTGTTCGACCTGCAATGCGCAGCGGCGCGTCCTTGCAGAGTTAAAAGCCGAAACGCCAGCCTATGAACAGAAAGTTGTGTTCATAAGCGTGGATTGGGATCAGCACTCGGGTTCTGATCTGGCCCGCCGGTTGAAAATCCCGCGGCGGTCGACGCTGGTTGTGCTAAGTGGCGAGCAAGAGCTTGGGCGCATTGTTGCGCAGACCAGCAAAAAGAAAATCCAGGCCTTGATGGACGCAGCACTGTCTGCCGTCTAAGAGCCTTACAAAGGCTGGCAGGATCCATGTGCCCCCGTGAGAGGGGGCACGTTCGGTCACTTGTCAGCCTATCTGTCCGCGGTTAGATCCGATCTGACCTCTGTGTAACAACAGATGGTCAAGGATCACGCAGGCCATCATCGCTTCGCCGACGGGCACCGCCCGAATGCCGACACATGGGTCATGACGGCCCTTGGTGACGATTTCAGTCGGCTCACCGTTTTTGGTGATCGTCTGGCGCGTATTCAGGATCGACGAAGTGGGCTTGACGGCGAAACGCACAACAACATCCTGGCCGGTCGACAGACCGCCCAAGACCCCCCCGGCGTGATTTGACGAATAGACCGGCTGGCCGTCACTGCCCAGAAAGATCTCATCCGCGTTTTCGACCCCAGTCAGGGCTGCCGCAGCCATTCCGTCACCGATTTCGACGCCCTTGACTGCGTTTATCGACATCATCGCAGCGGCCAGGTCCGTATCAAGCTTGCCGTAGATGGGCGCGCCCAATCCAGCTGGAACACCCTGTGCGACGATCTCGATCACAGCGCCGACCGAGTTCCCGGATTTGCGCAACATGTCGAGGTAGTCTGCCCATTCTGCGGCCGCCTGCGAATCGGGCACCCAAAAGGGGTTGTTCTCGATCTCGGCCCAGTCGAACCGATCACGATCAATCTGACGATCCCCCATTTGCACCATGTAACCGGTGATCTGAATGTCTGGTGCCAGAGCTTTTATCGCCTCACGGGCGAGCCCCCCGGCCGCGACCCGCGCCGCGGTTTCCCGCGCCGAAGATCGTCCGCCGCCGCGATAGTCGCGGATGCCGTACTTTTGCCAATAGGTGATGTCGGCGTGGCCGGGACGGAACTTTTCCATGATCTCGGAATAGTCCTTGGATCGCTGGTCCGTGTTCTCAATCATCAACTGCACCGAGGTGCCGGTTGTTTGGCCTTCGAACACGCCTGACAGGATCTTGACCCTATCGGGTTCACGTCGCTGCGTGGTGTATTTGTTCTGCCCGGGTTTTCGCCGGTCCAGCCAATGCTGGATCATCGCTTCGTCAATTGGCACGCCCGGCGGCACGCCATCCACCGTCGCCCCAAGCGCAGGGCCGTGGCTTTCACCCCAAGTGGTGACGCGGAAGAGATGTCCAAAGGTGTTAAGGCTCATGACCCGGGCTCCTTGTTCCTGCCTGTGGGCATACAAAGAGGTCTCGGCAATGCCAAGGTCAATCCTGCAGGCTTTGTCGCCTGCGCGCCGCTACCTCGGTGATCTTTGAAATCGTTCGGTCCACAGCAATGACGAGAAGCGAGGTCAGCCAAAGCGGCATATCAAACGTCGCAAGGTACCCGAAAAGATAATAGACGAGCCAGACAAACCCCAGCTCAAGACACAGAATTATAACACGCGTTCCCCCAAGGGCGCCTCCTTTCCTTTAAATTTCAGTGATGCACTATCTTAGCATAAAACGCTGATAAAATGAAGTTTTATCTGGTCGCGCGTGATCCTTGTGCGGTGTCGCCTGGTGCAGGATCGGTGCGGACCCAAGACGGCGATGATTGCGCGGCGAGACGCGGAAAAACAGCCGTCGACAGTCCTGGTGATCACGTAAAGACCATAAGGATTGAAACGTATTTTGAGATGTCGCGGAGCTGGACGGCCGCCAGGCCCTTGCTGCTATATCCTGTGTATCCCTGCTCAACGTGCATTGGCGCCACTTGTCTTTGCGGTGGACCCGGGCTATGTCGCAAGCCACCTCGGGGGGCCATCACAGGCTGAGATGCGCAAGCGGACCCGTTGAACCTGAACCGGTTAACACCGGCGGAGGGAAGGTCTGGATACATGTACGCAGTCTCCAACTTTGCCCTTCCGCCGCATTTTTGGAGGATGCCATGATCAAGGCACTTGCATATGCAGCGGGACTGATGACAGCCACGGCGGCTGTCGCAGAGACCCCTGTTTTGACAGTCTACGCGGGCGACTATGTCGTTTCCGAATGGGGCCCCGGCCCGAAAATCGAAGAGCTGTTCGAGGCGCGTTGTGACTGCGATCTGCAGTTCAAACCCGGTGACATTTTGCCCAGGGTTCTTCTGGAGGGCAAGAGGACAGAGGCTGACATCGTCTTTGGCCTGAACACCGATGTCACCAAGAAGGCACGTGAAAGTGGGCTGTTTGCAGCGCATGGCCAGGATACCTCGGCCCTGACACTGCCCCTTGAGTGGCGCGACGACGTGTTCCTGCCGTTCAACTACGGCCACACTGCCTTCATTTACAATGAAGAGAAAATCGCCAACGTGCCTGCCAGTTTTGACGCGCTTCTGGACAGTGACGAAGACCTGAAGCTGGTCATTCAAGATCCACGCAGCTCAATCTCTGGTCTGGCGCTGGTTCTGTGGGTGCACGCCGTATACGGCGACCAGGCAGAAGCGGCCTGGGCAAAGCTGGCGCCCAAGATCCTCACCGTCACCAAGGGATGGTCGGAAAGCTATGGCCTGTTCACCGATGGTGAGGCCGACATGGTTCTCAGCTATACCACGTCGCCAGCCTACCACATCATCGCCGAAGGTGATCGTACCAAAAAGGCAGCGATCTTTCCCGAGGGTCATTATTTCATGGTCGAGTTGGTGGCCAAGACCGCAACCACGGATCAGCCCGAGCTGGCGGATCAGTTTCTTGAGTTTGTCCTGACCGAGGATTTCCAGTCGATGATTGCGACGGGCAACTGGTCGATTCCCGCAGCCCTGCCCCGTGACGGCTGGCCGGACGGGTTCAAGGAATTGAACTTGCCTGAAAAGGTTCTGTTCTACAGCGAAGACGAAGCAGCAGCCCTGCGCGAAGAGGCAATAGAGGCATGGCGGCGCGCGCTCTCGCAATAATTGCAGCCGTTATGGTGATCGGGCTTGTTCTGGGCCCGGTGACCGCGGTGATCTGGCGGGCAGGGGATCTGCCCGTCTTGCGCGCTGCTGACTGGCAGGCCGTTCGTTTTTCGGTCTGGCAGGCGCTTTTGTCAGCATTCTTCAGCGTCCTGTGTGCAATTCCTGTCGCCCGAGCGCTTGCGCGGCGCAGCTTTCGTGGGCGCGCCGTACTGATTGCCTTGCTGGGCGCGCCATTCATTCTGCCTGTCATCGTTGCTATTCTTGGCCTGTTGGCGGTTTTTGGTCAGGCGGGGCTTTTGAACTCTTTGCTGGGCAGCCTGGGGCTGCCAGAGCCGTCGATTTACGGCTTGCATGGGGTGATCATTGCCCATGTATTTTTCAATCTGCCGCTCGCGACGCGTCTGATCCTGCAGGGGTGGCTGGCCCTTCCGGCTGAGCGTTTTCGCCTTGCAGCAACGCTTGGCCTGACGTCTGGCGGGCTGTTTCGCACCCTCGAAGTGCCGATGTTGATCCGGATTGTGCCAGGGGCCTTTGCGGTGATTTTTGTCATTTGCCTTTCCAGCTTTGCGGTTGCCCTGACGCTGGGTGGTGGTCCCCGCGCCACCACGGTGGAACTGGCGATCTACCAGGCGGTGCGCTTTGACTTTGATCTTGGCCGGGCTGCGGTTCTGGCGGTAGTACAGTTGACGCTTGCTCTGGGTGCGGGGCTGATCGCGCTGCGCTTGGCAAGCGGGTCTGGCTTTGGCGTCGGTCTGGATCGTACCGTGCACCGTTTTGATGCAACGCGCCGCGTCAGCCGCGTGGTTGATGCGGTCTGTCTGGTCGCAGTGGCCCTGTTTCTGCTGTTGCCCCTGTCGATGGTTGTCTGGCGCGGACTGCCGGGGCTCGTTTCGCTTGGTCCAGAGGTCGCGCGCGCTGCTGTTCATTCAGTGCTGGTTGCGCTGGGCTCAACGGTCCTGTGTCTGGCCTGGGCTGTTCCTTTGACCACCCGATGGGGTGAGTGGTTGGGGCTGGCCGGCATCGCTGTGTCGCCGCTGGTTCTTGGCACTGGTCTGTTCCTGATCGTACGGCCGTTTGCGAATCCCTTCGATCTTGCCTTGCCGGTCACTGCCATGGTCAACGCATTGGCAAGCCTGCCTTTTGCACTGCGTATTCTGCGCCCCCAAGCAGAAGAGATCCGCATCACGCAATCCCGTCTGGCGGCGACCCTTGGCCTAAGCAGTTTTGCCTGGCTGCGGTGGGTGGTCTTGCCGCGTTTGCGCCGGCCATTGGGCTTTGCGGCTGGTCTGACGGCGGCGCTGTCCATGGGCGACCTGGGCGTGATCGCGTTGTTTGCAGATCCCGATCGCACCACGCTGCCAATGCAAATTTACTATTTGATGCGCTCATACCAGATGGAGTCGGCCGCATCTGCTGCGCTCTTGCTGCTGATCCTCAGCCTTGGGGCGTTCTGGCTTTTCGACCGAGGAGGCCGCGCCCATGTTGCAGCTTGATCAGCTGAGTGTCACCGCCGGAGACTTCACCTTGTCTGCTGATCTGACGCTGCCAGAGACCGGGCGCATCGCCGTGATCGGACCGTCTGGCGCTGGTAAATCCACCCTGCTTGACGTTCTTGCCGGGTTTCGCCAGCCAACCACTGGCCGGTTGCTTTGGCAGGGTCGTGATCTTGGACCTTTGTCCCCGGCCCGCCGTCCCTTTTCGGTGCTTTTTCAGGACAACAACCTGTTCCCTCACTTGTCGTTAGAGAGGAACCTGGCGCTGGCTCTGCGCCCCAATGGACGACCGCCTGTTCCGGCAGAGCGTGCGGCAATTGCACAGGCCTTGAACCAGGTTGGGCTGGCGGGGTTTGACATGCGGACCCCCGGCGCCCTTTCAGGCGGTCAGCAAAGCCGCGCTGCTCTGGCTCGGATTTTGCTGCAAAAGCGCCCGGTTCTGCTGCTGGATGAACCCTTCGCCGCTTTGGGCCCCGCGCTGAAATCAGAGATGTTAACCCTTGTCGACAGGCTGGCCACAGACTTGAGAGCGCTGGTGATTCTTGTCACGCACGATCCCCAAGATGCCCGTCGCTTTGCCAAGCAGACCCTGTTGGTCAACGAGGGCCATGTCGCGCCTCCGCAGGACACCGAGGCTCTGTTTGCGGACCCTCCAGCAGCCTTGAGCGCATATTTGGGGACGTGACATGGCGGTCCATGCGGTTCTGACCGGCCAGCGTGCCCTGCCAGACTGCCACAAGATCCGGCCGCGGCGGCTGATCGCCCGGCGTTGTGCTGAGGTCCAACTCCGCCACCCCTCGTCATGCCACGATCTTACGTGTCGGAAGCATGGACACGGATGATCCCTGCCGGTAGCGAAAGGGCTAGCCTTGCTCGGAACTGACATGACCCAAACGACATATCCAAGCCCCGTTCAGTCGCACCGCCTTGCTGACATGTTTGTCCATGCTATCGGATTTGCAGCGATTGTGATCGCCGGTGGCTTGCTTCTGTCCAAATCGATCCGTGGTCTTGATCCTGGGTTGGTTTTTGCGGTGTTGATTTATGTCCTGTGTGCGCTGTCATCCAATCTTGCATCCGCCGCGTATCATTTTTCTACGTGGCATCAGGGACGCAGCGTTTTGCGTCGCATTGATCATGCCGCGATATACCTGAGCATTTCCGGGTCTTTCACACCCTTTTTTGTCTTGGCAGGCACGACTTGGACAACGGTCTTGCTTTGGTTTTGTTGGGGTCTGACAGCTGTTGCCATCTGGAACAAGATCACGAACGAAGCGATCAAGTCACGCTGGTCAACGGCATCATACCTGGGGCTGGGCGCAGTCGGGTTAAGTGCCCTGCCTGACCTGACGCATGTCCCAATGACCACGGTCTGGTGCATTTTGGCGGGGTCCGGTTGTTACGTCCTTGGCACAGTGTTTTACGCCAGAAAATCCATGCCCTATCGGTATTCTGTGTGGCACGGTTTCGTCACCATTGGTGGTGCGTTGATGTTTGCAGGTGTTTGGATCGCCTTTTCCGTCCGGTGGTAGAGTTCGCACAGAGCTTGATCTGAAGGCGCCGCATTATTCTGAACTCGGCGGTGGTGCTGTCGCATTGTTCAGGGGGGCCCGGTGGACGTGGGGCGTTCAGCAGATCGCAGGCACGCTCAGCCTCTTTTTCTGATTACTCTTGGCTTTGTGCGCGCTTGCCGGTTCGACGCGGCACTTCGGGATATACGTGTTGGCCCCTTTGCAAAACGACTTTTGGGCGGGCCCTGTGTCGCGCGGGTGCAGGATCTGAATGGGACCAAGGCACAGATCAAAATCATTGCGCGGCTTGGACGTTCATTGTGGGAAATGCAGGGGCTGCCGTGTACTGGGCGATGGCGCAATGACCCAATGCGACGTTCGGACACCCCGCTCTCAAAGAAAAAGCCCCGCAGGTGCGGGGCTTTGAAAGTGCGGCGTCCAAGCGAACAGGTTTAGACCGATCCGCCCTTTTTCTTGTGTGGTGCCCAAAGGCGTTTGTTGGTCAGGTACAGCAAGACCGACAGGATGGTCAAAAAGATTACGGCTGTCAGACCCGCCTGCTTGCGCGCCATCATCTTGGGCTCTGATGTCCACATCAGAAAGGCGGCGATATCTTCCGACATATGCGCCACATCGTTTGAGTGACCATCTGCAAACTCAACCAGTTCGTCTTCCAACGGCGGTGCCATCGAAATCCAGCCCCCTGGGAAGGCTGTGTTTTCGTACAGCGTGGTACCCGCTTCGTCTTTTTCCTTTCCGGTGTAACCAGTCATCAGCGCAGCAATATACTCAGCTCCGCCCATGCCTTTGAACAGCTGGTTGATACCGGTGCCGTAGGGGCCGTGAAACCCTGCGCGGGCCTTGGCCATCATGCTGAGGTCTGGTGCGCCAACGCCATCATTTTCGGGAAAATGGTCGACGGGACGCGCCGCACGAAAATCATCAAGCTCTGCGTCATAGACCTCAAAGTTTTCGGCTGCGTAGGCGCGCACCTGATCCTCGGGCAGATGTGGGCCGCCTTCGTCACTGAGTGTGCGCAACGGCACGTATTTCAGGCCGTGACAGCCGGCGCAGACCTCAGTGTAGATCTGCAGGCCGCGCTGCAACTGGTTCTGGTCGAACGTTCCAAACAGGCCGTCAAACGAGAATTTGATATTCTCGATTTTCTGGTCACCGCCACCGGCGGCAAATGCGCCGGTGGTGCCGACTGCCAAGGCCAACGCGGCCGAGAGGGCAAGTTTCTTGAACATGGGTTCAGGTCCTTTATCTTACTCGGCCGGCGTCACGTCGGGCTTGCCGTAGTGAGCATTGAAATCTTCTTCGATCGTTTCTGCCGGTGTCTCTGGTTTCTCGATTACACCCAGCAATGGCAAGATCACCAGGAAGTATGCAAACCAGTAGGCCGAAGCGATAAGCGAGAACATGTCATAGGGATATTTTGCCTCTTGGGCCCCAAGCCACATCAGCGCGATGAAGTCGATGATCAACAGGCGATACCACCACTTGAACATTGGACGGTAGCGACCCGAGCGAACGCTAGAGGTGTCCAGCCAGGGCGCCAGAGCCATGACTGCGATGGCTCCGAACATGGCCAAAACCCCAAAGAATTTGGCGTCGATGATGCCGCCGGTCACAAAACTTGCCAGCTGCACGACCCAGACATCTGCGGTGAAGGCGCGCAGGATCGCGTAGAACGGCAAGAAGTACCACTCTGGCACGATGTGTGCAGGCGTCGCCAAGGGGTTGGCTTCGATGTAGTTGTCGGGGTGCCCAAGGTAGTTCGGCATGAAGCCCACGATGGCAAAGAACACAAGCAACACAACCGCGAGTGCAAACAGGTCCTTGATTACAAAGTAGGGCCAGAAGGGCAGGGTGTCCTTCTCGGCCTCGGCTTTCGAGGACCGGCGCACTTCAACCCCAGTTGGGTTGTTGTTGCCCGTGGTGTGGAATGCCCAGATGTGCACGATCACAAGAGCCGCGATGATAAAGGGCAGCAGGTAGTGCAACGAGAAGAACCGGTTCAGCGTGGCGTTGTCGACCGCAGGTCCACCCAACAGCCAGGTCTGGATCGCTTCTCCGACAAAGGGAATCGCACCAAACAGGCCGGTGATCACGGTTGCACCCCAGAAGGACATCTGCCCCCACGGCAGAACATAACCCATGAAAGCCGTGCCCATCATCATCAGATAAATCAGCATGCCAACGATCCATGTGATTTCCCGTGGCGCCTTGTATGAACCATAAAACAAGCTGCGGAACATGTGGACGTAAACCGCCACAAAGAACAGCGACGCGCCGTTCATGTGCAGATAGCGGATCATGTGTCCACCGTTCACGTTGCGCATGATGTGCTCGACGCTTGCAAAGGCCATGTCAACATGCGGCGTGTAGTGCATCACCAGAACAATGCCGGTGATGATCTGCAAAGCCAGGCAGAAGGCAAGGACGATGCCCCAGATCCACCACCAGTTCAGGTTCTTTGGTGTGGGGATGGTCAGTGTGTCATAAAGCAGGCTGGCAACCGGAAGACGGCTGTGGAGCCATTTTTCAAAACCCGTCTTGGGTTCGTAGTGATCGTGCGGAATTCCAGACATGAGAGCGTCTCCTTATCCCAGCAGAATGGTGTTAGCGTCGACGAAGGCCGCAGGTGGCACCGGCAGGTTGGTTGGCGCCGGCCCTTTGCGAATGCGGCCGGAAGTATCATAGTGCGACCCGTGACATGGGCAGAACCACCCATCATATTCACCCGCGCCGTCTCCAAGAGGCACGCAGCCAAGGTGCGTACAGACACCCATCATGACCAGCCATTCACCGCTTTCATCGAGAGCGCGGTTTTCATCGGCACCGTCTGCGCCCGCGGTGATGTTCTCATTTCGGGCGTCGTTGTCGATCAGCGCGTTCAGGTCGACAGAGCGCGCTTCGTCGATTTCGTCTTGGGTCCGACGACGGATGAACACCGGTTTGCCCAGCCATTTGACGGTCAGCTGGGTGCCCGGTTCGATGTCTGAAATATCGACACGAATCGAGCTCAGCGCCAGAACATCGGCCGAGGGATTCATTTGATTGACCAAAGGCCAGACAGCTGCGGCTGTGGCTACGGTACCCGCGCCAGCAGTGGCGTAGTAGATAAAATCTCTGCGGGTGCCTTCGTGATCGTCTGCGTGTGACACGAGGTTAGCTCCATTTCTTGGCCGTCAAAAACGACCGCAATTGGGTCTTGGCCCCGGGCTAGACCCGTGGCAGTTCCAACGCGCTATTTAGCGTTACCTTTCTGAGGCGTCCAGCCGCTTGCTGCGCACAGCTGTCATTAGCGCGGAAGTGTCGCGGGTTGAGCCACATGATAAACACCTATATGCATCCTTCAATGTAGCGCCGATCAGAGGGATGCGAGATGCGCAAAGTGATTCTAGGGTCTTTGGGGGCTTTGGCAATGATGGTCAGCTCGGCTGCGGCCGAGTTCGAAGTCAGCCTGTATTCGGGTTCGCAGTCGCTGCCGCACAGCAGGATCACAGGTGATGTGGCGGGTGCCCCGGTCGACAATCTGATCGGATGGGATGGAAAATCGTTCGAAGCCCCTCCCTACTACGGCGGGCGATTGATCTATTGGCGCTCGGACAAATTTGGGTTTGGCATCGAAGGTACACATGCCAAGGCCTATGCGCCAGCGGCAGAATTGCCCGCTGAGCTCACGGGCATCGAGTTCACGGATGGTCACAACGTGATCACCATCAACGCGCATCGCCGTTGGTCGCAGGCCTGGGCCAGGGGTCGGGTCTCTCCGTACATCCTGGGGGGCATTGGTATTGCAGTTCCTCATGTGGATCTTCAGCCGTCTTACGCGGGTGCGCCGCACACGTTCGGGTACCAGTTCACGGGCCCGGCCGTGCGTTTGGGGGCAGGCGCAAGCTGGGCAATCAATGATCGCTGGGCGGTTTTTGGTGAATATCAGTTTACCTGGTCTGACAACGAAGTTGAGATCGATGGCGGCGGCACATTGCAAACCGAAATCAAGACCAACGCCCTGAATATCGGGCTTAGCATGAAGTTTTGACAGCCGGAGTGTATCATCCGCATGTCCAGACTTGCAGGGGTGCAGTCTGATCCTGTTGGGGCCACCCGTCAAAGATCAACGCAGTCTGCGCAGGTATGTCTTCCGTACCTGCAATGGTGTGTGTCAGTGCGCATCCGACGCAATGCCCAAGGGTGCCGGTGCATACATGACGCTCTGCAGCCGCTGAAACTGACGACGCGACATACGTAGAGCATGGGCCATGGCTCCCGAGCCAAGAGCGGCAGTTTTCCCCTTGATCAAGTGAGCAGACCATCTGAATGATCTGCACATTGTTTGAGGACACCGGCGCAATTCGAAGACACCAGCGAAATCAGGTGTTCAAAGCTAGAGCGATACCCGGTCGTGCATTACAAGGCTGAACGACGACGAATTATTCTGCGGGTCGCGTTGTTTGCATGGATGGGCGTGCCTCGAACTCTGCATGCCATGCGGCCAGTGACTCGTGCCCTCTGCGCCAGCCGCGATCACCGTGCCGAAAGTCAATATAGCTGAGACTGCAAGCCACAACGATCTGGCCGATGTTCAATGGGCCGTTCAGGTGGCTCATCCAGCGTGTCTCTAGCGACCCCAGACCTCTTGCGGCTTTTTCCCACTGTTTGTCCATCCACAGGTCCCAGCGGATTTCGGCTGGCCGCAACTTGCGTTCATAGGCCATCGCCAAGGCAGATTCGGTGATGCCATGGCCCAAAGCTTCCAGTGTCAGGACCTCCCAGATCCGGCTGTCAGGATAAAGACCTGACTTGGCGCGCGCGTCCAGAAACCGGCAGATCACCCGGCTGTCGAACATTGCAGGCCCATCGGGCCGCACCAGCGTCGGGATCCGGCCTACCGGATTGACCGCGATCAGATCGGGGTTTGAGCTCAGTGCAGAAGTGGCGACTGGCACAATCTCGACATCATCCTGCAGTCCGGTTTCCAGCAAGACCACTTGCACCATGCGTGCAAACGGTGAAGTGGGAGAGCTGTAGAGCTTCATGAGCACATCCTTTGACTGATATCGCGCTACGGTAGGCCAGTGCCGGGACGAGAAAAACCTCGGATGTTGTGTCTTTGGATTTTTTCCCGTTTGGACGGATTTGCATTCACATCAAAGCGGGGGCGTCAAAGTCCAATGGGTGAATTATTCAGGGCAGAGAGCGGCACGGCCTTATGACACGCTTTGGTCATGTTCCGCCAAGCCAGCAAAGTACGGATGGTCTGGACATGGGACGAGCCACCAGTCACACCAGCGCCGAGGCTATCCGGCTTTGGGATGGCTGGCCTGGTACACTTCCATCAACCGATCAGTATCCACTGCGGTGTAGGTTTGTGTTGTCGAAAGTGAGGCATGGCCCAGAAGATCCTGGATGGCCCGCAGGTCCCCCCCGGCTGCCAGCAGATGCGTTGCAAAACTGTGCCGCATGGCATGTGGCGTGGCGGATGACGGCAGGCCCAGCTGCAGGCGGGCGTGTGCGGTGACCAGCTGGATTGAGCGCGGGGTCAGCGCTCCGCCCCGGACGCCCCGGAAAAGCGGTCCGTCAGGTTCGACGAGAAAAGGGCAAAGGCGCGCATAGCTCTGTACCGCCTGGCGCGCCACAGGCAGCACAGGCACCAACCGCTCTTTGCCGCCTTTTCCCAAAATGCGCAGCGTCTCCTCCAGCGGCAGTGCGCGCCCTGTCAGCCCCAGCGCCTCTGAAATGCGCAGGCCACAGCCCCAAAGAAGAGTGATCACGGCGGCATCACGGGCACCCACCCAACTGTCAATGGCAGTGACCTCGACTGTTTCGATCATATCCCGCGCGGCATCGACGCTAAGTGGGCGGGGCAATTTCTTTTGGAACTTGGGGGTGCGGGTCGACAGAACAGCCGTGGGTTCAAACCCTTCGCGTTCGGCCAGCCAGCGGTAAAATGTCTTGACTGCTGACAGCTTGCGCGACAGCGTCCGCGCCGAGGCCCCATTGCCACGCACATGCGCCATCCAGGCCCGCATCTCGGTGATGCCGAGGTCGGCGAGGGCTCCCAGTCCCTGTGGTGCACCGCGATACTGGGTCATGAATGCAATGAAGCTGCGCAGATCTGCGCCATAGGCCGCCCGCGTGTTTGGCGCGGCACTTTTCAGCGCCTGTTCGGCGTCCAGCCACTGTTGCAGCGCATCGCGCGCTGCAGCAGAGATCTGAAGGCTCACGCCAACCAGCGGCGCATCGTCCGTTCGAAGACACCGCCGAAAAAGGACAGCAGGTCCGTGCCCTGCTGGGGGGAAAACTGATGCGGGTCTTCAGCCCCCATCACCAAAAGACCTGGCAGACGCCCAGCGCCGAGGTCCAGCGTGATGCAGGCCTCTGACCGGATCCAATCTGCCTTGTCACCATAGACAGTTGCATTGCCCGACTGAAGCTGGCGCAGTGTGACCTGGCGCGCCTGCGCAGACCGGCCTGCTTTCACATATGTGTCGATGAACCCTGGTTGCGCTGTCGACAGCACCTTGCCCATCCGTGAAAGCGCTGCGTCGTCATGCTCGGTTCGGGCGGTCTCCAGCACCAGCCGCACCACATCGACGCGCAGGATATTTGCCACTTCCCCGCCAAGGTCCTGAAGAAAGCTTTCGAAATCGACGGGATCCAGCATGCGCAGGATGGCCCGATGTACCTGGTTGGTGCCTGCGAGGTTTTCATATGCCGCCGCGATGACACTGCGATGTGTGTCCTCAAGGCGATCCAGTCGCGCCTCGAGCCGTTCCATAGCAATGCCACGCAGATCGATGATATTGGTGCCCATCGAGCGTTCGTTCGCCGCGACCAGCGCTTTCATCAGATCGGTGTCATCCAAGACAATGTCAGGGCGTGACATGATGGTATCACGAAGCGTCTCGTCAATCTTTGGGCTGGTGCTCATACGGGCCTCTGGTCTTGTCTTGCTCGATCCACCGGCCAGAGCCGGTGGGGCAGCGGATCGGTGCCGCGCTGTTGTCAGTTTTACGTCTGTGTGACCAAGGGGTCGGCACCTGTCAACTGCGCTTAGCGTTCAGCTTTGTGTTGACCCTGCAGTCGTGTCCAAATTGCGTCTTATCGCAGGTGGAAATAAGGAGAATATGCACCTAGGCGGGTTTGCCGCGTCTCCACAGACGCGTCCCGTCAACTCGGGCAGATGATCGGGTGAAGACGATGTCACGTTCTGAGCCCCACATATACCTCAGGCACCCACTGCCATCTGATGGCAAACGACGGCCCCGGTGTCGCGCCCAGAGGATCAGCCTTGGGGGTGTTGAACGGGTCGGATATCTGCGCCAAAGGTCACATGCCGCGGTAAAAAGGAGCTGCCTTCGACATGTTCCGGGGCGCGGATCCGGTCCATGCGGAAATGCCGAAACCCGTTGCGCATCGGATCCCAAGCGACAAGGTACCAGATCGGCGGCAGGATCAACATCGCATGTGGCTCAACCCGCCGCGATGTCCGTGCACCCTTGGCGTCGCTGTAGTCAAACCGCATTTGCAGGCGCTTCAGGAAGGCGTGTTCGAAGGCTGACAGAAGGTTTGGGCTCATTTGCCCGAGGTTCGAGATGTCGATCTGCGGTGCCAAGGTGCCGATATACAGGCAGTCCAGCAAGCGGCGCAGATCCCGCAGCTTGTCCGAGGGCAGCGCTTTTTCGATCTTTGCCAGCCCGGCATCGGCAAGGTTGGCAAACGGCAGATTGCCGGCAGCGCGCATGCTGGCCACGCTGATCAACAGGGCGAAAACCTCGGGCACGGTCAGTCGGGGCGTGGTCTGCACAGAGCGCGTATCCAGCGCCAGACCGCCACCGCGACCGGGTTCTGAGTCAATGACAAAGCCTGCATCCCGAAGGGCTGCGATATCCCGCAGAATTGTGCGCCGCGACGCACCAACCTGGTGCGCCAATGTCGCGACAGTGGTCGTGCCATTACGACGCATGTGCCTGATCAGGGCGTCTTGGCGGTCTCGAGTCGTCATGTCTTTGGTCCACGTAACAAAGGTGCCAAATTTTGGCACCATTAAGATCTACACGGGTCGCGAAGACATCACCAAGGAGATTTTCAGATGTTGGATCAAACGCCTTTTCCCGTGGCAACACGCATTCCCGTGAACGGGATCGAGCTTGAGGTCTATGAGGCCGGCCGCCAGAACATGGGCAATCCGATTGTGCTGTGCCATGGCTGGCCCGAAACCGCCCAGGCCTGGCGTCACCAGATCCCTGCCCTGGCGGCAGCGGGCCATCATGTTATCGTGCCAAACCAACGAGGCTTTGGCGCTTCAAGCAGCCCCAAAGAGGTCGCGGCATATGACATTACCAAACTGACCGGTGATCTTGCTGCTTTGCTGGATCATTTTGGCTATGACGATGCTGTCTTTGTCGGCCACGACTGGGGTGCAAATGTCGTCTGGGGCATGGCCTTGCTGCAGCCAAAAAGGGTCAGCCGGTTGGTGGCCCTGGCCCTGCCCTACCAGGTGCGCACCGAAGTGCCTTGGGTTGCCTTTCTTGAGACCCTGTTCGGCCCGGACAACTACCTTGTGCATTTCAATCGCCAGCCCGGCGTGGCCGATGCAATCCTGGATGCCAACGTCGGGCGGTTTCTGTCCAACCTGTATCGAAAAAACCTCCCGCTTGTGCCGCCAGAGCCGGGGATGATGATGATCAATCTGGCACTGGCCGAGACCGCGCTGGGTGACCCGTTGCTTGACCCTGCGGATCTGGCGGTGCGTGTGGCCGCGTTTCAGCAAAGCGGGTTTTCTGGCGGCATCAACTGGTACCGCAACCTCGATCGCAACTGGCATCTCCTGGCCGAGGTCGACCCGATCATCCGCATTCCGGCTTTGATGGTATACGGCGACCATGACGTGATCCCGCCCTTTGAGGCGCTGCCGGAGTTCGTCCCGAATGTTGATGTCGCCAGTCTGCCCTGCGGTCATTGGATCCAGCAGGAACTGCCAGAGGAGACGACCCGTCTGATCCTTGACTGGTTGGGATAGGCAACCGGCCTCCGCGCCGCGCCAGCGAAACCCGGAAATTGGCAATGTTCCTGAATTGATGACTTGTTATCTGTTACGTCATAACATAGGCACGCAGCCTTTCAACATTCATGGCCCAAGAAAGGTAATCAGCTCTCATGGCAGATGATCGACTCCCGGTAACCGTGCTCTCTGGATTTCTTGGCGCGGGCAAGACCACCTTGCTGAACCGCGTTCTCAACAACCGCGAAGGTCGCCGCGTCGCGGTGATTGTCAATGACATGTCCGAGGTCAACATCGACGCGGACCTTGTGCGTGCTGATACGGAACTCAGCCGTACCGATGAAACGCTGGTGGAAATGTCCAACGGGTGCATTTGCTGCACCCTGCGGGACGACCTGCTGGATGAGGTGCGCCGTCTCGCTGCCGCGGGTCGCTTTGATTATCTGCTGATCGAATCAACCGGAATTTCAGAGCCACTGCCGGTTGCCGCGACCTTTGATTTCCGGGACGAGTTCGGCGACAGCCTGTCTGATGTTTCGCGGCTGGACACGATGGTGACGGTCGTCGATGCGGTCAACCTGACCAATGATTATACGTCACATGACTTTCTGCGGGACCGTGGCGAGGTTATGGGCGACGAAGATGACCGCACGCTTGTCGATCTGTTGACCGACCAGATCGAGTTTGCTGATGTGGTGATTTTGAACAAGGTCAGCGATGCGGGCGAAGAAAAAGTTGATCTGGCGCGCAAGATTATCCGCAGCCTGAATGCAGACGCGGAGATCATCGAGACCGACCAGTCACAGGTTGCGGCAGACAAGATCCTCGACACCGGATTGTTCGACTTTGAGGCCGCGCATGAGCATCCAATGTGGGCGAAAGAGCTCTACGGTTTTGCAGATCACGTGCCCGAGACCGAGGAATACGGTGTGACGTCTTATGTCTACCGGGCTCGGCGGCCCTTCATACCTGAGCGCATCGTTGAGGCCCTCGATGGAGCTTTGCCGGGGGTTCTGCGCGCAAAGGGGCACCTTTGGGTTTCGACCCGCCCAGAATGGGTGGCCGAGTATTCCCTGGCCGGATCTTTGTCCAGCATCAAGCCGCTGGGCACGTGGTGGGCCTCTGTCCCGGAAGAGCGTCGCCCCACGCATGACAGTGCACGCGCCTACATGGAGGCCCATTGGCAAGAGCCCTGGGGTGATCGCAGGCAAGAACTTGTGTTCATTGGCGCAGGTATTGACTGGCCCGCACTGAAAGAAAAGCTGGACGCCTGCCTGGTGCCGGCTGTCGCCGCAAGTGGTCCGGACAACCTGCCAGATTTTCCCGATCCTTTTCCGGAATGGCGTCGCGTGGACAGCGCGGCTTGATCAGTCAATGGCGTCAGGGCGCTGGTGCTGACCGCCAAATCGTCCCTCCCGTGATGGTTCGCTGGGGGGCACCGAAGAACCTTTGGCGTGCCTGCAGCCCCCATCGCCGGCATCGTGTCAACCACAGCCGGGCACAGCCGGGCGCGGTTAGCCTGCGTCGTGATCGGCCCGGAATTTTGAACGGCCCCTATGAAAACAGCATCCGAACCGGCGTGGTTCGGATGCTGTCGACGACATTCACATCTTGTCAGATCGCGCGGCGCGGGTGCCCTCAGACGATCTTGATACCCGCGTCATCGATGTCCTTCAGAAATTGAGCAAGGCCCTTGTCGGTCAGAACGTGGTTCGCCATCGCCTTGATCACATTTGGCGGAGCCGTCGCCACGTCGGCGCCGATCTTGGCACATTCTGACATATGATTGGCCGAACGGATCGAGGCCGCCAGAATCTGGGTTTCGAAACCGTAGTTGTCATAAATCTCGCGGATGTCAGCGATCAGGTCCATGCCATCAAGGTTCAAGTCGTCCAGGCGTCCAATGAACGGAGAGATGAATGTCGCCCCGGCCTTGGCTGCCAAAAGCGCTTGATTTGCCGAGAAACACAGCGTCACGTTCACCATTTTGCCTTCGCCTGTCAGCGTCTTACAGGCTTTCAGGCCATCCCAGGTCAGCGGAACCTTGACGGCGATGTTGTCGGCGATTTCGGCCAGTTTCCGGCCTTCCTCGATCATTTTGTCTGCGTCAACGGCGGTCACTTCGGCCGAGACGGGTCCCGGAACCATGTCGCAGATTTCCTTGGTGACTTCGAGGATGTCGCGGCCGGATTTCTTGATCAGCGAAGGATTGGTGGTCACGCCGTCGACCATGCCCAGGTCGTAAAGCTCGCGGATTGCGGCCACATCGGCGGTGTCGACAAAGAATTTCATGGGTTGGGTTCCTTTAAGGTCGCTTGGCAAAGACTTGCGCGTGTCATACCTCAGAGGGATGCAACCCGGAACCCCTTTTATGTCAGCGCTAACGCCCGATCCACACCCCTCTGATTGCTTTTACGCCGAGGGCGAATTGGTGGGTGTGCTGACGACGCAGCCCCTCGACCGTGTGTTGGATTACAAAGCGCCAGAGGGCGGATGTTGGCAAGGCGCGTTCGTCCAGGTGCCCTTTGGGCCGCGCAGGGTGCTGGGCGTCGTCTGGGGGCGCGGGCGTGGCGATTGGGATCCTTCCAAGGTACGGCAGGTCCAGCGGGTGCTTGACGTTGCGCCGATGCGGCTGGAAATGCAAAGTTTCCTGACCCGGGCCGGTGATTACACGCTGACGCCGATGAATGCGATGCTGCGATTGGCAACCCGGGCGCCGGGTTTGGGTGACCCGCCTTCAATGCGCAAGGTCTATCGGCGCGGAGAGGGGCGCCCCGACCGCGAGACTGACGCTCGGCGCCGGGTTCTTGACGTGCTGGACGAGATTGGCGGATTGGCCTTGACGAAGGGGGAATTGGCGGACAGTGCCGGCGTGAGTTCTTCGGTGATTGACGGGCTGGTCAAACAGGGCGTCGTGCGCGAGGAAAAAAGCCCGCGCGATACGGTGTTTCCGCATCTGGAGCCAGGTCTGGGGGGCAAGGACCTGACCGAAAGTCAGGCTGCGGCTGCCGCGGTGCTGCGGCGTGATATCGGATCAGGGAACTATGGGGCAACCCTGTTGCGGGGCGTCACAGGATCCGGCAAAACCGAGGTCTATCTTGAAGCCGTGGCCGCCTGCCTGGCGCAGGGGCGACAAGCGCTGGTGCTGTTGCCGGAAATCGCTTTGACAGCCGAGTTCCTGGCACGCGTTGATGCGCGATTTGGCGCGCAGCCTGCTGAGTGGCACTCGGGTGTGACCATGACCGAACGGCGCAGGGTCTGGCGCATGGTGGGACAGGGGGGCGCCCAGATGGTCGTGGGCGCGCGGTCAGCCCTATTCTTGCCGTTCCGGGATCTGGGTTTGATTGTTGTCGATGAAGAACACGACACATCGTACAAACAGCAGGACGGTGTGATGTACAATGCGCGCGACATGGCGGTGTTGCGGGCCTCAATCAACGGGGCGCAGGTTGTGTTGGCCTCTGCAACGCCCTCGCTGGAAAGCTGGGCCAATGCAGAGGCTGGCAAATACAAGCGGCTGGACCTGACATCGCGGTTTGGTGCGGCGGTCTTGCCCGAGATGCGCGCCATCGACATGCGATCAGAAAAACTTCCGGCGACGCGGTGGATCTCGCAGGCTCTGGCAGCGGCTGTGTCCGATCGCATTGCCAAGGGTGAGCAATCGCTTTTGTTCCTGAACCGTCGCGGCTATGCACCGGTGACGCTGTGCCGTGCCTGCGGGCATCAGATCGGATGTGATGATTGTGATGCCAGAATGGTTGAGCACCGGTTCCAGAAACGGCTTGTGTGCCATCAATGCGGGGCAACCAAGCCGGTGCCAACCGTTTGCCCCAGTTGCGGGGCCGAAGAGACACTGGCGGCTGTCGGACCCGGCGTGGAGCGATTGGCCGAAGAGGCAAATGCGCTTTGGCCCGAGGCACGCTTGGCAGTGCTGTCTTCAGATTTGTTTGGCTCTGCGCGTGCCCTGAAAGAGGGGATCGAAGCGATTGCAACGGGCGGGGCTGATGTCATCATCGGTACACAATTGGTGGCAAAGGGGCATAACTTTCCTTTGTTGACGCTTGTCGGCGTGATTGACGCAGATCTTGGTCTGCAAGGATCAGATTTGCGCGCGGCAGAGCGGACCTTTCAATTGATGCGACAGGTTGCGGGGCGCGCTGGTCGGGCCGAAACGCCAGGACTGGCGTTGTTGCAAACCCATCAGCCTGAACATCCGGTCATCCGGGCGATCCTGGCCGGAGAGGAAGAGGCATTCTGGCGCGCCGAGGCAGATGAACGGCGGGTGTCGGGGGTTCCGCCTTATGGTCGGCTGGCCGGTGTCATCCTGTCTTCGACCGATGTTCAAGAGGTGTTCGATCTGGGTAATGCCATGGCGCGACAGGATGGGCCCCTGCGGGCCGTCGGGGCGCAGGTTTTTGGACCTGCTCCTGCGCCAATTGCGCGGGTTCGGGGACGGCACCGGGTTCGGCTGCTGGTCAAGGCCGACAAAGGTGTGGCGCTGCAGCCGGCGCTTGCCGCCTGGGCGGGCCAGTTTACACTCAAGGGGCAGTTGAGGATGGCGATCGATATCGACCCGCAAAGCTTTTACTAGATTGGGTGCCCGGTGGGCACACAGGTTCAGCACCTTCGGTGCGGTTGGCGTTGCGCCGCTTGGGATGTTTCGGTGATCAAATTTGGCACGCGCGCCGGTTCACACGCTGTCATAGCGCGTCCTATTGGCCACATGATGTCGCGTTTTTGAGGATTGTCTTGTTTGTGGGCAGGGGCGTTTCTACATCAGCCGGTATGAAACGTTGGATCCCTTTTGTAAAAGCTGCCCCGCTTGTTTCAGTGGTGCGGCTGCAAGGTATGATAGGCGCAGCTGGCCGCGGCGCGCTGAGTGATCAGTCGCTTGCTCCTGTTTTGGAGCGTGCCTTCCGGCGTGGTCGGCCACAGATGGTCGCGCTTGAAATAAACTCTCCCGGTGGTTCGCCCGTGCAGTCGTCGTTGATCGGTGCGCGGATTCGGCGATTGTCGGAAGAAACCAAGGTCCCAGTTGTGGCCTTCGTTGAAGACGTTGCCGCGAGCGGTGGGTATTGGCTGGCAGCGGCGGCGGATGAAATTTTTGTGGATGACAGCTCGTTTGTTGGCTCGATCGGGGTGATTTCATCCGGGTTCGGCGCGCATGTGTTTCTGGCCCGTCAGGGGATCGAACGGCGTGTCCATACGGCAGGCAAGTCCAAAAGCATGATGGATCCGTTCCGGCCGGAAAAAGAAGAAGATGTGGCGCGCCTGACGCGCATGCTTGATCAGATTCATGGCCATTTCATAGATCATGTCCGCACCAGGCGGGGACCGAAACTTGCGGAAAACCCTGACCTGTTCACCGGAGAGATCTGGGTCGGTCGATCTGCCTGCGAGGTGGGCCTGGCGGATGGCGTGACCCATCTTGTGCCTGAAATGAAAGCGCGGTTTGGAGACAAGGTGCAATTTCGCCGTTATGGTATGCGCCGACCCTTGACCCAGCGCTTGGGCATGGCCCTTGCAACGGATGCCATGGCAACAGTAGAGGAGCGTGCGGAGTTCGCGCGCTTTGGTCTCTGACATGGTTGTCAAGATTGTAACGTTTTTCCTGATTGGCATGGCCGTTCTGGCGATGTTCGGCAAGCTGAGCCTTCCCGGAGCCAAGCGGCTGAAGTCCGCAAAATGTGCAAAATGTGGACGCTACAAGATTGGGCGTGGTCCGTGTGACTGCGGAAAGAAAGGCTAGCAATGGCATGGGTTCTGTCGGCCTTGGGGCTGGTCATTCTGCTCTTGGCTGGCGATGCGCTGGTGCGCGGTGCCGTAAACCTGAGCCTGAGGGTTGGTATCCCGGCTTTGATTGTCAGTCTGACGATCGTGGCTTTTGGAACGTCCGCGCCTGAACTTCTGATCGCGATAAGCGCGATTGACGAAAATGCACCGGGTCTGGCGCTGGGCAACGTCGTTGGATCGAATACAGCCAATGTTTTGTTGGTGTTGGGTATCCCCGCACTGATCTCGGGTTTGAACACGTCTGACTGTGACACCCGCAAGACGTATCTTCAGATGCTTGGCGCAAGTGTGCTGTTTATCGCCTTGTGCTTTGTAGGGATCATCACCTGGATCACGGGCCTTGTGTTATTGGCGGCTCTGTCCCTGGTTCTTTGGGCGGCATTTCGCAGCGCCAAAGCGCATCGCACTGCTTGTTCGAGCGGCCCTGACGATGCGGACGAGTTGGAAGGTGTTGACCCCAACATGCCAAGTTGGCGGATTGGTGTTTTTCTGGCCCTTGGTTTGATCGGATTGCCATTGGGGGCCGAATTGCTTGTTGAGAATGCCTCGATTATTGCACGGACCTACGGGGTCAGTGACACGGTGATCGGGCTGACGTTGGTGGCTGTCGGCACCTCGCTGCCTGAACTTGCGACAACCGTCATGGCGGCTCTGCGGCGGCAGGCGGATGTTGCTCTGGGCAACGTCATCGGGTCAAATATGTTCAACCTGTTGGCGATCATTGGCATTGCGTCCTTTGTCGGGCCGATCCCAGTAGATTCAGCGTTCTTGCGGTTTGACCTTTGGGTGATGCTGGGCGCGACGCTGCTGTTGGTCCCCTTCGTGTTTTTACGGGTGGATATCTCGCGGATGTGGGGTTTGGGCTTGACGGCGCTTTATGTGACCTACATCGCGATCATACTGGTCTGATCCAATTTGAGGGACGCGCATGGCACAGGCATTGGTCACCGGGGCTGGGGCCCGTTTGGGGCGTGAAATGGCGCTGTATCTGGCAGGTCGCGGTTTTGACGTGGCCGTCCACTATGCCTCATCTAAAGGCGGTGCAGACGAAACCGTTGACGCGATCAGGCAGCTCGGCGGTCACGCAGTGGCGCTGCAGGCGGACCTGCTGGACAGCGATGCCGTCAGAGCGTTGGTCCCGTGCGCGATCAAAGCGTTGGGCGGGCCGCTGACCTGCCTGGTGAACAATGCCTCGATCTTTGAGTATGACAATCTGGACAGCATGACAGAGATCAGTTGGGATCGCCATATCGACAGCAATTTGCGGGCGCCCGTATTCTTGTCTCAAGCCTTTTCCAAGCAGGTCCCCGACCCAGTCATTGACCATCAGGGTGAACCTGTGGCGCAGGCAATGATCCTGAACATGCTGGATATGCGGGTGCATAAGCTGACGCCGGAATTCAGCAGCTATACGATCGCCAAGATGGGGCTGTGGGCATTTACACGCACCGCTGCGCAGGGATTGGCGGACCGCGTGCGCGTGAATGCGATCGGGCCGGGGCCTACGCTGCAAGGCCATCGGCAGAGCAAAGCACATTTTACCAAACAACGTGAAAATACGGTCTTAAAGCGGGGGGCAAATCCGGCAGATATTACGGCAGCGCTTGGCTATTTTCTGGACGCACCAAGCGTCACCGGGCAGCTTTTGTGTATCGATGGTGGTCAACATCTTGCCTGGCAAACACCAGACGTTGTGGGCGTTGAATAAGGGGATCGTAGAAGAGTTGTGCACGTTCTGTGTTTTTTTGACGGAACAGGTGCAAAAATCCTAATGTTTTCAATATTTTGCGCCGAATTTGAAAAAATAACCAATGTAATCAATTGGTTACAAAACTGCATAAATTTTAGGCACTTTTGCGAATAGCTCAGAAAACAAGGTAAAATTGCGGTTCTCGAAAAGATACCCGCAAACTTATCCACAATAAGCGTGGATACCTTAGCTCTTGCTCTCATGGCGCGATCATTGCAGCCATAGATAAGAATCAACACGACGGCGCTGCTTGAATGACCGATGACATCCCGATTGATCGATCCGCACGGAAAACCGGCCACGGCCTTATACAGGACTATCTGAAAACCTTGGGAAAAGGGCCCGGTGTTTACAGAATGCTCGATGCGCAAGCGCGTGTCCTGTACGTCGGAAAAGCCCGCAACCTGCACGCGCGGGTGTCGAACTATGCACGCCCCTCTGGGCACAGCGGCCGGATTGCACGCATGATCCGCGAAACCGCGTCAATGATGTTTCTCACGACACGGACAGAGACAGAGGCACTGCTTTTAGAGCAAAATCTGATCAAGCAGCTGAAGCCGCGCTACAATGTGCTGTTGCGTGATGACAAGAGTTTTCCGAACATTCTGGTGACCGGCGCCCACCCTTATCCCCAGATAAAGAAGCACAGGGGCGCAAAAAAGGAAAAGGGCGCGTACTACGGTCCCTTTGCAAGCGCTGGTGCCGTCAATCGGACTCTGAACCAGTTGCAAAAGGTCTTTTTGCTTCGGAACTGCTCAAATTCGATGTTTGATAGTCGGACACGGCCCTGCCTTCTGTATCAGATCAAGCGTTGCAGCGCGCCCTGTGTCGGAAAAATCTCTGAAGCGGATTATGCTGTCAGCGTTCGAGATGCGGAACGTTTCCTGCAGGGAAAATCGACTGATGTTCAGGCCAAGCTGGCGCAAGAAATGCAGGTTGCTTCGGATCTGATGGAGTTTGAGCGCGCAGCGGCGCTCAGAGATCGCATTCGTGCCATGACAGCGGTTCAGACTGTCCAGGGCATCAACCCACGCAGCGTCCGCGAAGCCGATGTGGTTGCGTTGCACATGGAGGGTGTCCACGCGTGTGTACAGGTGTTCTTTATTCGGGCCAACCAGAACTGGGGGAACAAGGATTTCTATCCGCGGGTCGGGCCAGATGTCGAAGAAGCCGAAGTGCTAGAGGCCTTTTTGGGCCAGTTCTATGATCAGAAGGACCCGCCAGGACTTTTGTTGCTGAGCCACGCGGTAGAAAATCCTGATCTGATGCAAGACGCCCTGAGCAAAAAGCTGGGTCGAAAGGTCGAGATCGCCGTGCCACAGAGGGGTGAGAAGGCGGAACTGATTGAGGGCGCAGTGCGCAACGCGCGTGAAAGCCTTGGTCGGAAGTTGTCCGAAACGGCTTCGCAGGCGCGGTTGCTTGACGGTCTGGCCGAGGCATTCGATCTTGATGCACCGCCCGGCCGAATTGAGGTCTATGACAACAGCCATATTCAGGGCACCAATGCTGTGGGCGCCATGATCGTGGCGGGACCCGAAGGATTTATGAAAAATCAATATCGGAAATACAATATCAAGGGAGAAGAGCTGACCCCCGGGGACGATTTTGGGATGATGAAAGAGGTGCTGAACCGACGTTTTACCCGCCTTCAAAAAGAAGATCCTGACCGGGACAAGGGCGTGTGGCCCGACTTGTTGCTGATCGACGGCGGTGCGGGCCAGGTGTCAGCGGTGGCCGAAATCATGGCCGAGCACGGAGTAGAGGATATTCCGATGGTGGGCGTTGCAAAGGGGGTCGACCGCGATGCTGGCAAAGAGGAGTTTCACAGGGTTGGAACGCGGCCCTTTGCGCTGCGGCACAATGATCCAGTTCTCTATTTCATACAGCGTCTCCGGGACGAAGCGCATCGTTTTGCAATTGGGACGCATCGCGCCAAAAGAGCCAAGGCGGTGTCCGCCACGCCCTTGGATGACGTTCCAGGAGTAGGCGCAACACGTAAAAGAGCATTGCTGGCGCATTTTGGGTCTGCCAAGGCCGTCGGTCGGGCCAACCTGGCAGATCTGAAGGCGGTGGATGGTGTCAGCGAAGCGTTGGCCGAACGCATTTATGCCTTTTTCAACGAGCGCGGTTAGCCCTAACCAGATTGGGCGCGCATTTGCGCGCGCAGGCATGTCTCGCCTCCGCCCTTGGGGCTTTGGCTCGGGGCCTTGGCGGGTGTGACGCGTTTGGCTGTTGCGGTGCGCCAGTGGGCAGCATATTCCCGCCCGATACCGGGAAACATGTGGTGCGGGTGCGAAGGCTGCAGGTATCAACCACCCTGTCGTAGAACGTTGAAGACAGCAGAGGCGCTCCAACCTGCGAAAATCGCGATCGCCAATGACAGGATACCGTATGTCAAAGGCTGATGTCGCGAAAGGTCATAGAGCCAACGCTCCAGTCCGACCTTATCGACATTGATCACTGTATCGTATTGCGCAACCACCCTGCCGCCGCGGGTCAGGAAGATCCGAGTGGCATAGTCGCCTTCGGTCAGATTTGCGGGCATCTTGAGGGCGGTCCGAAACAAGGTTTGTTGGTCCAGTTGCACGGTCCCTTCGCGCAGTTGGTACAGATCGCTCATACTGCGAATGCGGATCACGGCTTCGGTGAAGCTTTGTGCGTCGCTGATCGTCATTGGGGCCCCAACAGAGCGGATGGCACGCGGGATGGAGATTTGGTGCCGTAGGTCCTCGGTATCCGAGATCACCAAGTCCCACCGAGCGCTGGTGGCCACAGCGTAAAAGGACGGCGCGCGATCGACTTCGACGGTATCGGTATTGACCCATATGCCAAAGCGGCGTGCCTTGCGGTAGCCGGTCAAAGATTCAGAGGGACCGGCCACTGTTATGATCACTTGCAGTGGGTCGCCTTCGGGGATCGGTGTCTCGCGCTTCACTGCGCCGAAAATCAGGATTTCGTCGCCATCAAAAGTCGCCGTGATTTGAACGCGGTCTTGGCTGAGACCAAGCACCACCTCTTCGGCCTGCGCGGATGCACACACCAGTGTGAACAGCATGATGAAAAGCCAGCGCATCAGTGGCCTCCTGCCGGGCCAATCGAGTAAAGCTCTGATGGCATCAAGAGAAGATCGAGGGCCAGTTTGCCACAAACAGCCAGCACCATCAGCGCCAACAGGATACGGAGTTGTTCAGCCTTGAGGTAGACTCCGATCCGGGTTCCGATCTGTGCGCCTATCACGCCACCCACCAAAAGCAGCACGGCAAGGGCCATGTCCACCGTGTAGTTCGTCGTGGCGTGCAACAGCGTTGTGAAACCGGTAACAAATATGATCTGAAACAGGGATGTTCCGACCACGACCTTGGTGGGCATGCCAAGCAGATAAATCATGGCCGGCACCATGATGAAACCTCCGCCAACTCCCATGATCGCCGCCAGAATTCCAACGCAGATGCCAACCAATACGGGTGGGATGACTGAAATATACAGGCCTGAGGTCCGGAACCGCATCTTGAAGGGCAGGCCGTGCACCCAGGTGTGCCGTTTGCGCCGTGGTGCGGACCCAGCCTTTGAACGCCGCATCGCATTCAGGCTTTCGATAAACATCAAAGCACCGATGATGCCGAGGAACACAACATAGCAAAGGCGGACCAGCAGATCCACCTGGCCCAGGCTGCGCAGATAATTGAAAACCAGAACGCCCAAGGCTGCTCCGATCAATCCGCCAACCAGCAGCACACCCCCCATTTTCAGGTCAACAGTGCGCCTTCGAAAATGCGCAAGAACGCCTGAGAAAGAGCTTGCCACGATCTGGTTGGCCTCTGTCGCGACAGCAACCGCCGGTGGAATTCCGATGAAAAACAAAAGGGGAGTCATCAGGAACCCACCCCCAACGCCGAACATGCCGGACAAAATGCCGACTACGCCGCCCAGGCCCAGTAACAGGAATGCGTTGACAGAGACTTCGGCAATTGGGAGGTAGATTTGCATGGCTCTACATCGCGCAGCGCCTCGCATTTGGCAAGCTGCTGAGGCCGCGCTTTTTGCGCCCGCAGCATTTTTGTCGTCCAGAAACCCCGATGCAGCAGCCAAACGCGGCCAAGTGGGCTTACCGTTCCTTTACGTAGGGGGCTCCGCCCGCGCGCGGAGGAATGGCCTTGCCCACAAAGCCCGCAAGAATCACCACAGTCAGAATGTAGGGCAGGGCATCCATGAACTGGACCGGAATGATAAATCCGCCGACATCAATATTCTGAAATTGGATCGCCACGGCTTGCAACAGGCCAAAGAGAAGACAGGCTCCCAAGGCATACCAAGGACGCCATTTGGCAAAGATCAGAGCCGCCAAAGCGATGAAACCGCGACCAGCTGTCATGTCCTTGACGAACCCTGCCTGTTGCCCGGTTGCCAGATACGCGCCCGCCAAGCCGCAAAGCACACCGCAGATCGCCACTGCTGCAAAGCGCAAACCGACAACTGAGACACCGGCCGTATCGACGGCCTCGGGCGCTTCGCCAACGGCACGCAGACGCAAACCAAAGCGGGTTCTGAACAAGACCCACCACGTCAGTGGCACCATGGCCAGTCCGACATAGACCAGCAGCGTGTGGCCGGACAGGATTTCTGAATAAATTGGTCCAACGAATGGCACCCCGGATAGGGCCTCTGCAAAGGGCAGATCAATCTCGCCAAACCGCTCGGACCCTTCCAGCGACGGTGTGCGGCCCCCCTGTTTGAACCAGTCCTGGGCTATCAACACAGTCAAGCCGGCGGCGAGGAAGTTGATGGCAACACCCGAAATCAACTGGTTGCCGCGAAAGGTGATCGAGGCCAATCCATGCACGGCAGAAAGAACAAGTGAAGCGCCAATGCCCGCAAGAAGACCAACCCAGACCGATCCTGTCAGCGCAGCAATCCCGGCCGAGAAAAACGCAGCGGCCAACATTTTGCCTTCGAGGCCGATGTCAAAAATGCCCGCGCGTTCAGAGAACAGGCCAGCCAGGCAGGCCAGCAAAAGCGGCGTTGACAGACGCAGGGTTGAGTCCGCGACCTGGATCAGCTGTACGGCGTCCATCAGGAGGTCCTCCGCAGGATAAGGAAGAGGCGTTCAAGCGGCATGCGCACCATGTTGTCAAGCGCCCCGGTGAACAGGATCACCAAGGCTTGGATAACCACAATCAGCTCGCGGGGAATATTGGTCCAGAGTGCCAGCTCTGCACCACCCTGGTAGAGAAAGCCAAACAACAGCGCGGCAAGGAAAATGCCAAAAGGATGCGACCGTCCCATGAGCGCGACGGCAATGCCAATGAAGCCCGCGCCTTCGGTGGCATTCAGGATCAGGCGCTCGGCCTCGCCCATGGTTGTGTTGACCGCCATCATGCCCGCCAATCCGCCCGAGATCAGCATGGCGATGACAGTGATGCGGACCGGGTTGATACCTGCATATTTTGCCGCGCTTTCACGTTCGCCAAAGGCGCGGATCTGATAGCCCAGCCGGGTGTGCCAGATCAAAAGCCAGACGGCGACGCAGGCGGCCAGCGCCAAGAAGAACGTGACATTTGCCGGTGAATTGCGGAACAACCGCGAGCCTTCGGTGGCGAACATGTCAAAAAACGATGGAAGAGCTGTGGCGTCTGGGAAAAATCCGGTTGCGGGCTCTTGTGCGCCCTTGGGGCGCAGCACGTTGACCAGGACGTAATTCAGTACGGCAGCGGCAATAAAGTTGAACATGATCGTTGTGATCACGATATGGCTTCCACGCTTGGCCTGTAGAACCGCAGGGATATAGGCCCAGGCTGCGCCAAACAGGGCGGCGCCAACACTTGCCCCAAAAATCGCCAAAGACCAATGAGGCCAAGGGATGTACATGCAAACCAGCGCTACGCCAAGACCGCCAAGCAGGGCCTGACCTTCTCCTCCGATATTGAACAGGCGAGCGTGGAATGCCACCGCCACCGCAAGGCCGGTGAACATGAAGTTCGTCGCGTAATACAGCATGTAGCCCCAGCCCGACGATCGCATCAGCGTGCCGTCGACCATCAGCATGAAGGCCGAGATCGGGTTTTCTCCGATCGCCATGATGACAATGGCCGACAGGACGGCCGCCAGAAACAGGGAAATCAGCGGGACAAGGGTCGCGTCGGCCCAGGCAGGCATTCTGTCCATCATACGCTCCGTTTTTCGGATGGGTGCTGAAATTCAAAACGATTTCCGAACCGTTTTTCCAGATGGAAAACGGCGCCACAGTTGGCGGTCTTCATGCAGCATCTCCGCTGACCCCGGCCATCATCAGTCCCAGTTCTTTTTCGTTCGTCTCAGCTGCCAGGCGTTCCCCCATGATCTGGCCGTCAAACATGACAACGACCCGGTCTGCCAAGCTCAGGATTTCTTCCAATTCGACCGAAACGAGCAAAATAGCCTTTCCGGCATCCCGCAAAGCCACGATCTGTTTGTGAATGAACTCAATCGCTCCGATGTCCACACCGCGTGTCGGCTGACCGACCAGCAAGAGTTCAGGATTGCGCTCAATCTCACGTGCGAGCACGATTTTCTGCTGATTCCCACCAGAGAAGTTCTTGGCTGCAAGTTTCGGGTTTGCGGGCCGCACGTCAAAGCGCTGCATTTTCTCTGCGGCCTCGGCTTTGATTGCGGCATTGTCCATAAAAAGCCCGCGCTGCCAGGCGGGATCGAGGTGATAGCCAAAGACCGTGTTTTCCCAAGCTGAGAAATTCATGATCAAGCCTTCGCTTTGCCGATCTTCGGGCACATGGGCGATCCCGGCCGCGCGGCGGGATTGACCGTCTGACTCGGTTCCCGTCAAATCCAGATCCCGGCCATTCATGCGGATCCGCCCCGTCGCCGTTGCGTAGCCCCCCAGAATTTCCAATAGCTCAGATTGGCCATTTCCGGCCACGCCGGCGATGCCCAGGATCTCGCCTGCGCGGACATCGAGGTTGATCCCTTTCAGCCGCTCGACCCCGGCGCTGTCAATAAATCGCAGGTCTTCGACCTGAAGCACCTTGTCACCGGGCTGTGCCGGCAGCTTGTCAACGCGCAGCAGAACCTTGCGGCCAACCATCAATTCGGCCAGCTCTTCGGGGTTGGTTTCAGAGGTTTTCACCGTCGCAGTCATCTCGCCGCGCCGCATGACGCTGACTGTGTCGGTGATGTCCATGATCTCACGCAGCTTGTGCGTGATCAGGATGATCGTCTTTCCTTCGTTGCGAAGGCGGTCTAGAATTCGGAACAACTGATCTGCCTCAGCCGGAGTTAACACTCCTGTGGGCTCATCAAGGATCAGGATATCGGCCTGTCGGTACAGCGCCTTCAGGATCTCGACCCGCTGCTGCATTCCCACGCCGACCTCTTCGATCAAGGCGTCGGGGTCGACATTCAACTCGTATTCCCGTGCAAGATCAGTCAGGGTTTCACGCGCTTTGGCCAGTGAAGGACGCAACAGCGCGCCGTCCTCGGCGCCCAGGATGATATTTTCGAGAACGGTGAAATTTTGCACCAGTTTGAAGTGCTGAAACACCATGCCGATACCCGCGCCAATCGCGGCCTGGCTGTCAGGGATCTCGGTCTTTTTCCCAGCGATGAAGATCTCGCCGGCATCAGCCTTGTAAAACCCATAGAGGATCGACATCAGCGTTGATTTCCCGGCGCCATTTTCGCCGATTATGCCGTGTATCGTGCCGGGCATGACAGAAATCGAGATGTCCTTGTTGGCCTGAACCGGCCCAAAAGCCTTGGAGATGCCGCGCAACTCGATTGCAGGTTCTTTGCTCACACTGGACCCTCTGTCTTGTCATGGGAACCGCGCCCACCACCAAGGCGGGCGCGGTTCGAAAGCATGTCAGTTTTCAAGCTTAGAACTGGTGCGCGGGGCAGCTGTCATTGGCGTAGTACGCGGTCACTTCCAGATCTCCTGCGATGATCATCTCGCGCGCCTTGTCGACAGCCATTTTCATCTCGTCCGAGACCAGCGGCGCATTGTTGTCATCCAATGCATAGCCCACACCCTCTTCGGCCAGGCCCAGAACTGTGAACCCACCTGTTTCCATGTCTTCGCCGGCCTTCATCGAGTTGTAGACGGCAACGTCAACACGCTTGAGCATCGACGTCAGAACCTTGCCGGGGTGCAGGTGGTTCTGGTTGCTGTCCACGCCGATCGACAGAATGCCTTCGTCAGCAGCGGTTTGCAGAACACCAACACCGGTGCCGCCTGCGGCCGCGTAGATCACATCAGCGCCCTGTGCAATCTGGGCTTTGGTCAGTTCCGAGCCTTTGACCGGGTCATTCCAAGCCGTGGGCGTCGTGCCGGTCATGTTTGCGACAATCTGGATATCAGGGTTCACGGATTTCGCGCCCTGCGCATACCCACAGCCAAAGTGGCGGATCAGCGGGATGTCCATACCGCCGATAAAGCCAACGGTGCCGGTCTTGGACGCCATGGCCGCCATCATGCCCACAAGATATGACCCCTGGTGTTCCTGAAAGCCGATCAGCTGAACGTTTGGTGGAACTTCGGGCAACCAGCCATCAATGTTGACGAACTTGGTGTCGGGATAATCCTTGGCCACTTCACCCATGATCGGGGCAATCGAGAAGCCGGTTGTGATAACCGGGTTGAAGCCGGCCTCGGCGAAGCGGCGCAGGGCCTGCTCGCGCTGTGCTTCGGACTGCAGTTCGATGTCGCGATAGCTGCCGCCTTCGGCCGCAAACTTCTCGGCACCGTTAAAGGCCGCTTCGTTGAAGGATTTGTCGAACTTGCCGCCCAGGTCATAGATCAGTGCGGGCTCGGCCAGAGCTGCACCGCCGGTCAGGGCCAGGGCCGCAGCCGCGCCGAGGAATTTCTGCATAAGAGTCATGTGTTGTGCTCCCAGATGGTTGGTGGCGGCACGTGCCTTTGGCCGCTCGTTGCAGATCATTGGAGATCAAGCCTGATTAAGGCCGCAGCCGTTCAAAAGGGTCAACCGGTTTTTTCCCGGAATTGGGCATTCTTTGACCGTTAGGTCAAGGATTGGCCAGCTTCAGGGTCATGCCGCGGTGTCATTCAGGTGTCAGGGTTTTTGACATCAGGATCGCATCGCTGCGTTTTCCGTCACGCAGCGTGTAATATTGTCTGCGGTTTCCGTCCTGTGTGAACCCCAGCGCCGTGTAAAAGGCGACGGCCGATGTGTTGATCGCTGCAACGTCCAGCAAAAGACGTGTGACCTTCAGCCGGGTCATTTGTGATTCGAACTCTTGCATAAGCCTGCGCCCTTGTCCTTGTCGCTGGGCGTCGGGGTCGGTGAAGATGGTCAGGATCTCAGCGTCGTCCGGGATGACCTGGGCCAGTAAGAAACTGCTGCGATGTGTGACCAGTTTGGTGGTCGGACGGGCCAGCGCTGCTTGAAAGTCCCGCGCGCGCCATGGGCGCATGTGGACGTAAGCCCGATCCTGCACTGCGGCAAGCGTTTCGGGGGTCATGACAGCAGCGGCGGAGGCGCTACCCTGGATGGCGCTGCGTCGGCGGGCTTGATGTAAAGGGGGGCAGGTGCGGGACCCTGTGCCTTGTCAAGCCGACTGACTGCCTTGCGCGCGATGGCCTCGGCCAGAGGATATGCCGGCTGCAGGACAACGCCGCCAGTACGGTCCGCAAGCTCTTGGGCACGGTGTCCTATCACTGCTGCTTCGGCCTTGGGGCTGGGCAAAGGGACGTCATCGAAATGACAATGTACCGGTGTCATCGGCGTGTCGTTCAGAAGTTGTGCATAGACACGATCGCGTCGCGCATCCAGGCTGCACAGAACCGGAGCGTCATAGCCAAAGGTAAGCGCTTCGAACATCGATACGCCGATCGCCGGTCTGCCCAGTGACACTGCCAATCCTCGCGCCGCTGAGACCGACAAACGGATCCCTGTGAAGTTCCCGGGCCCTATGCCAACGCCGATACCTTCGAGGTTTTCCCAGGTGACCCGGTGCTCTGTCATAAGCTCTTCGAGCAAGGGAAACAAACGTTCGGCCTGCCCCTTGCTCATCTCTTCCGTCTTCTGTGCCAGCAGGTCGCTCCCACGGATCAAGGCCGCAGCACAATGTGGACCCGAGGTGTCAAAGGCCAAAAGCAAAGGAGACGATGTCATCGCCGAAGATCACTCAACAGATCAAACTGTGACCGGGCGCACCTCGGTCACTTCTGGGATATAGTGACGCAACAAGTTCTCAATCCCCATTTTCAGCGTCAGGGTCGAGGACGGGCAGCCCGCGCATGCGCCCTGCATGTGCAGATAAACGATGCCGTGCTCAAACCCGTGGAAGGTGATGTCGCCCCCGTCCTGCGCAACGGCGGGACGCACCCGGCTGTCCAGAAGCTCTTTGATTTGACCGACGATCTCGCCATCTTCGCCGTCGTGATCAGCGTGTCCCGAAGACTGTTGCGCGCCATCTGACATAACGGGCTGGCCCGACTGGAAATGTTCCATTATGGCGCCCAGAATGGCCGGTTTCAGGTGATCCCAGTCAACCGCGTCGTCCTTGGTTACAGTGACGAAATCATTGCCAAAAAATACCCCGGTGACACCACTTACCGCAAATATGCGTGTTGCCAAAGGCGAGGCAGCGGCCCCGTCGGGTGATGGAAAATCAGCTGTGCCCATCTCTAGCACGGTCTGACCGGGCAGGAACTTCAATGTGGCGGGGTTGGGCGTGGATTCGGTTTGGATGAACATCGGCTGCAATCCTTTTAGGTTTCTCGAGATATGCGCCCGCCAAGGCGCGATGTCAATGTTTGGAACGATTCTAAAGAGATCCCGCCAGCGCGGGTTCTGACCGCTCAGGACCTTTGCAGGACGCTGCAACAGCCTTTGACAGGCCAACACGCAGCGCGGCCCTCGGGGTAAAAGACGCGCCGTCCCTGGCACCGGATATTTCAAGGTGTCGGATCGCACTCATCGGGCCTTGCGCGCCAGGGGCGCGACGCCTTGGTGCAGAACGCCCGGACGCCCTGCGGCTGCCAACGTCATGTTGGGCGTCGCAGATCAGGTGATGCTTTCCAAACGCTCTTTGCTAAGGTCGCCGGGTACAATCGTGACCGGAATTGGCAAGCTTCCTGAGCTGCGGGTCAATTGTGTGACCAGCGGGCCCGGGCCTTTTCGCCCGGTGCCAGCGCCAAGAACCAAAACGCCAATGTCGGTGTCCTCTCGGATTTGGGCCATGATTTCAGGCAAAGGTTCGCCTTCGCGGATCACCAGTTCGGGATCGACATTCTGCTTGTCCCGCATCCATTTCGCAAAGACCTCGAAATGCGCGTGAATACGCTCGCGCGCTTCTTCACGCATCACTTCGGCGACGCCGATCCAATGATTGAATTCTTCAGGTGGAATCACGGATAATACCGCCACACCGCCCTTCGTGTGCGCCGCGCGCATCGCCGCAAAGCGCATGGCGTTCAGGCATTCTTTGCTGTCGTCTAGAACCACGAGGAACTTGCGCATTTGGGGTCTCCCTGTCGGGGGGATCATGGCGCAGGGGGAAGGGGGGTGCAATAGCCGTCGAAGCCCTTCAAGCAGTGACACCAACGCAACTGGCGCCTGATCGATCAAACTCTCTGCCCCAGCCCTTAGGTCCCGCTCCTGTGTCCTGCATCGGGCTGGTCGCATGCAGTGACCTTTACATCACCGAATGTCACCGATCCGGTGCGACCAGGGTTGCCTTGTCCTGTTGAGCCGCCCTGAGGGTTTGCGAACGGATATGTCGCGGCACATCTGGCATCTGGGCCCCGGGCGCTGGACCCAAAAAGATGTGGGTGCAAGGGGATGGTTGGCCGCGTCAACGAGGATCGAGGCGGTGGCCTTCAAGTCAGCTTTTCTCCGACGCTGCCCAGTCCCAATACATGTCGCGCGCGCGCCGGGTGATCGGACCTATCTGGTATTGCGTGTCGTCGAAGGCAGTCACCGGGGTTATCTTGTTCATGTTGCCGGACATGAAAACTTCGTCCGCGTCGTGGAAATCTTGAAAGCTCAGCACGGTTTCATGTACCTCGGTTCCGTCAGCGCGCAGGTTGGCCATGTGTCTTGCGCGTGTGATGCCGGCCAGGAAGGTGCCGTTCGCGATCGGAGTGAACACCTCTCCGTCTTTGACCATGAAGATATTCGCTGTCGCCGTTTCGGCCACATTGCCCATGGCATCCGCAACCAGCGCATTTGCAAATCCCTTGCGGCGCGCTTCTTTCAACATGCGCGCGTTGTTGGGATACAGGCATCCGGCCTTGGCATTGACCACGGCGTCTTCAAGAACGGGACGCCGAAACTGGGTGCGGGTCAGCGTCGCCGAGGCGGTTTCGGGTGCCATCGGGATTTCTTCGAGACAAATGGCAAATCCGGTGGTGTCTTCGCTTGGCACAATCGCGGTCAGATCACCGTCGATCCCCCAATACATCGGTCGAATATAGACCGCGGCCCCTTGATCATAGGCGCGCAGGCCTTCGTGAACCAGGTCGACCATTTGCGCTGTGGATACCGTTGGTGTCAGCATCAAAGCCTTGGCTGATCGATTGACGCGGGCGCAATGTGCCTCAAGGTCTGGCGTCAAGCCGTTGAACATGCGCGCGCCGTCAAACACCGCCGACCCAAGCCAGGTGCCGTGGTCGGCGGCCATCATCACCGGCACATTGCCGTCATGCCAGGTTCCATTGAAATATGTGCGGATGTTCGCGCCAGTGGCCATCTGTCTCTCCCGGGATTACGGGCGCCACGCTAGGCCGGGAAATCACCAAGGTCCAGTGGTCATGCTGCCTCGGCCAGCAAGGCCTGAACATCCAGTGGACGCGTCACCATGTGCAGGGTCCCATCTGCAGCCCGCGGCCAGTCCGACTGAGGGCGGTCCCGATAGATCTCTATCCCGTTGCCGTCCGGATCCGAAAAATAGATCGCCTCGCTAACGCCGTGGTCCGAGGCCCCCTGCACCTCTATGCCTGCGGCAAGCACCGAGCGCAGCGCAGCGCCCAAGGCGGCACGATCAGGGTAGACAAAGGCCACATGGTACAGGCCTGTATGCCCTTGTGCAGGCGGTGTGCCGTCCTGCGACTCCCAGGTGTTCAGGCCGATATGGTGATGATAGCCGCCAACGGACAGAAAGGCAGCCTGAGTGCCTAATCGTTGTTGCACCGTCAAACCTAAAACGTCGCGGTAAAATGCGATCGCGCGGTCAAGGTCCGCGACCTTGAGGTGAACGTGCCCGATGCGGGTCTGATGGGGGGCTGTGTACATCTGTATCTCCTTTGCCCTTGAATTGGGGACTCAAGACACACGTACAATGGCGCACCAATACACAGCTTTGGTGCAGATTTGCGCGGCAGTTTGGCAACGATTGTCGCGCATGCTGCCACAGTTTTGCCTTTCGCGTATCACAGTTTACGCCAAAACTCTCTATAACTCTCCTAAAATTGCATCTAACAGATGGCGCAATAAAAAGAGCAGGTGACAAAGTGGGATACGTTTTCGGCTTCATAGCTCCATTGGTGGCCCTGGCGGGCCTGGGCGGTATCGTATGGGGTGGCCTTGAGTACAATCTGACCGTCCTGACAGCGAGCCTTGGCGCGATGGGATTTGGCTTGATTTTCTTCCCTGCGGGAGATCATCCCCTCACAAGACTGTTCCGACGCAAAAGGTCTGACAAGGTTGAAAGCCTTGAGCCGGAAACCGGCCAGGTAAAACACGGTTTCCTCGGCCTGGGACGCAAGGCACAGACCGACGCTGCGTTGCCCGTGCAGCCGGCCGACACCGCCCAGCCGGCGCCGGCCCCGTCGGCCACACCTCAGCAGCCCGCCCCACAGACAACATCGACGCCACACCCCAAGCAGAAACCGGTCGATATCTTTGCGGGGCTGGATACAGCAGATGCCGATCTTGATCTTCCGGCCCACATGGCGCCACACGGCGCCGCGCAGGCCCAGACATCTGTCGATGCCGTTGTCCCGCAAAGTTCTTTGCCTGCCACCATCGAGACGCAGGCGGCTGTTGGTCAAAACACCGCACTGCACAGTGTCGGTGAACAGAGTTCTGGAAATCCAGCGCTTGGATATACCACGCCCCGTCTGGTGGGGGGGGCCTCTTTGCCCACGGCCGCAAGCCCCTCTTTGGTGGTATCGCGAGATCCGCAGATGCCTGGTACCGACAGGGGCGATTCCCGGGGCGATTCCAGTGACGAATCGCTTGTCACCTTTCGATCACTGCGCAGCGAGGCCGGTGATGAAGGTGATCTGTCCGTTGGTGAAATAGACCTTGGTTTCAGCGCCTTGCACGAGGCGCCTGTGCGACTTGATGTGCTGGTCCCCGTCGGTGCGCCGCCCCGCACCACCAGTTGGGTGGGGGGGAACCCCAGTCTGCCAGAGGACTTGGCCTGGCCCGAAGTCGATGGACAGCCGGCTGTGTTCTATGCCCAGATCGATTGCGCAAGCCTGCCGAAAGAGGCCTGGGGCGCACGCGGTCCCCGCACCGGTTGGTTGGTGTTCTTTGTGAGTGCCGAATATTTCGGACGCGTTGTTGTGCTACACACACCCACGCTTGGCACAGAGCGCCTTGCCCCGGCTCCGGTCGCCGCCTGCGGGAGCCCGCGCGAAAACCGTGCACGCGCCTGGCTGGCACAGATCACGCAGAACCCGTCAAGCCCGGCGCCGCGCTGGCCCTTGCGCATCAGCCAGATTGATGGTGATCCCGCAAGCCGTGACATCATTCGTGCTTTTGACAAGCCGCGCAGCTGGAGCGCTCCGCGCGAACAGTTCCGTTCCGGCTTTGATTTGACCCGGCCGGAATATCAGCCGTTTGACTGGACCACGGCGATGGCGCTGCTGGATTCGACCCGTCGCTTCCTGAACGCACAGGTCCAGCCTCAGCGGTATAACAAATTCGTTCAGGCGCCCGACGAGGACAGCACATGGGAAGCCAAGCGCGACACGCTCGCCAAGTTCGACCAAATGCTCAAGCGGTACCGCCAGGCCAAGGATCAACACCCCTTTGACGCCCGTCTGCTGCGCTTTCTGTTGCAAGAGCTGGGCGGCCTGTCAGTCGATGGCTGGGGCACATTGGATCCGCTTCCCGATGGCCGCCAGCCACGGTCGCCAATGGAATTTGCCGACGGATTTGAGGACTACTGCGATCTTCTCGAAACCCATGCCCGTATGGTCTACAGCGCTGATCCTTCGACGCTGCCTGATGAACATCGCCGCAAGCTTTTGCCGGTCTGGCGCCATGACAGCGAGTTCGAAGCGGGCATGATGGGCGGCCGCGCCCACGGCGGTTTCCCGTTCTCGCGGGCCTCGAAACCGGCATTTCTGCTGGAGTTGCCCTCAAGCGATCTGCTGGGCTGGAGCTTCGGTCAGGGCGGAAACTGGGGTGTTTTTGTCCCGGTCGAAGACCTTGAAAAAGGCGACTTCAGCCGCGCCTGGGGCGACGTGATGGCGTGACGCCAACGTCCTGAAACGGACAACGATTTGAAACCGACAACGATTTGAAACCGACAAGGGAACCCGGCAAAGGCGCCGGGTTTTTTGTGCTCTTGACACCTGTGAAAACGACCCGAGCAAAAGAGCAAGCCCGTCCTATGGCAGGGTCATCATCCAAAAGTGATGCTCTGGAAAAACGGCAATTTGCCCGCCATCGTCGCGAAGGATGTGAAATTTATAGACACGGCGTGTTCCGAGATAGGGCACAGTTTGCCAGCGGTGGGCAGTAGTGACCTGGCATTCGACGGCACATAGTGCAACGATCTGCGCTTTGATCTTTTCCTGCGCGTCCAGGCGCCTTACCACTCCGGTTCCATTTGAGAATTTCTGCGCCAATGCATAATAGGTCAAAGTATTGTGGTGAAAATCAAAATCGCTGAGCAAGTGGCTCATGTCGTTGAAGCCGACCTTACCCAGTTGCGCTTCAAGATTACGCAACGTGTGGTGGTCAGGTTGAACGGACCAAACCACGGTCGCGAAAAGACTGATAAATAAAACGCCAAAGGTATGCAGAAGGTGTCGCATGCGCTCGACAGTCACGGTTTCCGCAACCGCAGCAAGGTCCGCAAAACCTGACCACACCATTCCTGATTGGAAAACCGGCAGTCCATGGTTCACGTCAGACACGCCTGCTTCGTTTTGCCGAAAATATCCTGAAGGGTTCAAGGGGCAGCCCGCCCGCTTGCATGTCTGTTCCCGGGTGCCGTTACCAACCAGCGTGACCGATCTGAGCAGGTGTCGCTCAGACAGGGGAACCGAAGGCTGCGGCTTTTTCAGCGCACTCTTGGATCACCTGCTCAGAGAGATGGTCACGATACCCTTGCACATTGCATAGGCGCCCAGATCAATCACCACGACTTGCGGGCCAGGGGCCTCTAACGCTTCTTATGATGCTGTCCTGGCGCTGCGCTGCGCCCTGCGGCGCTGGCCGGCCACCTTCGCCAGATATGCGTCAGTTCCTTGCTGAGTTGGCTCATCGATAAGTACTTTAGGATGGGGTAGGGGTCATCGCGCCAACCATCCCAACGATCTCGTAGGTGCGTTGCAACACCGGCGTTGCGATCTCTCGGGCCTGAGTTGCGCCCAGATCAAGGATCTTGTCGATCTCACCCGTGTCCTGCATCAGCCGCGCCATCTCATCCGAGATCGGGGCCAGCTTTGCAACGGCCAGTTCCGACAGCTTTGGCTTGAACTCGGAAAATTGCAGTCCGCCGACCTCGGCCAGAACCGCGTCGACCGAAGTGTCGGCCAAGGCGGCGTAGATGTTGACCAGATTGCGTGCCTCGGGGCGGCCTTCAAGGCCGTCAACCTCAGAGGGCAACCCGTCCGGATCCGTCTTGGCCTTGCGAATCTTTTGCGCAATCGTGTCGGCGCCGTCGGTCATATTGATGCGGCTTGCGTCAGAGGGATCTGATTTTGACATCTTCTTAGAGCCGTCACGCAGGCTCATCACGCGGGTGGCCGCGCCTTCGATCACCGGTTCTGTCACCGGGAAGAAATCGGTTTTAAAGTCGTTGTTGAACTTGATCGCAATGTCGCGTGTCAGTTCCAGATGCTGTTTTTGATCCTCGCCGACCGGGACATGGGTGGCGTGATACACCAAGATGTCGGCCGCCATCAGCGCCGGATAGGCAAACAGCCCAAGCGAGGCATTCTGTTGGTTCTTGCCAGCCTTGTCTTTAAACTGCGTCATGCGCTGCATCCAGCCCATTCGGGCCACGCAATTGAAAATCCATGCCAGTTGCGCGTGCTCGGGCACGCGGCTTTGATTGAACAGGATCGATGTTTTCGGATCGATGCCCGAGGCGATAAACCCTGCGCACAACTCGCGTGTGGCATGTTGCAACTTTTCGGGGTCTTGCCAGACCGTCATGGCATGCAGATCGACCATGCAATAGATCGTCTGGTCATACTCACCCTGCATGTCGACAAAGCGTTTGATCGCGCCCAGGTAGTTGCCCAGGGTCAACCCGCCGGATGGCTGGATGCCTGAAAACACTCTCGGCGTGAAGGCAGACGGTGTTTGGACCACCTCTGTCATTGGACATCTCCGTATTATTTATCCCTCGTGTCCTATCGCGCATAAGCGCCACAGCGCAGGGGGTCAACCAATCGGGACTGGAAACGCAGCACCAAGTGCCGTAGCCAGTGCCTGCAATCGACGCAGGAGTCCCCATGACGCAGCCCAACGATGTTTCGCCCGTCAACCCGCTGCCGCCGGTGGTCGTGGCCCTGTGCCTTATCATTGCCGGGGTGGAGGCTGCGGTGTCTCTTGGGGCCCGTGGGCTCGTCGGAGGGGCAGAGGCCATCGGCTGGCGTATCACGCTTATACAGGACTACGGGTTTTCGGGACGGGTCTTTGATTGGATGCGCGAAACCAACATCTGGCCTGCCGAGCAGGTGCAACGCTTTGTAACCTACGCGTTTGTACACGGCTCTTTCACGCATGCGGTCTTTGGCATCGTGATGATCCTTGCCTTGGGCAAAATGGTCGGAGATGGGTTGGGGAACCTCGCAGTTGCGATTGTTTTTGTGGTGTCCAGCATCGCAGGTGCGGTGGTCTACGGCCTGGTCCTTGACACGCCGCTTGTGCTGATTGGCGCCTTCCCGGCGGCTTATGGCTTGATCGGGACATTCACCTACATGCTGTGGTTGCGATTGGGGCAGATGGGGCAGCACCAGATCCGCGCCTTCAGGCTGATCGGGTTCTTGATGGGCATTCAACTTGTCTTTGGACTGTTTTTCGGAAGCGGCCCGGATTGGGTTGCTGATCTGACTGGCTTTGCAACCGGGTTTGCGCTGGGTGTCCTTTTGGTGCCGGGTGGTGTGCGGCGCATCGTGGACAGGCTGCGCCGCGACTGAGCGGCTTCAGAAGGTCATCGCAAGGGCGTTGACATCACGGGGATTGCGAAACATCAGCGCCGTGCCGGTGTCATAGCGCAGGGCTTGTCTGCTGAGTGCAGGAAGGCCGAGGATGGCCATATTCTCGTCGACCACTATCAAAGAGCTCCAGGGGTCGTGGTGATTTGACGCGGCAGATGTCACTGCGCGTCCCAGAGCGTCTGGCAGGCTCTGGCCCGGTGGCAGGTGCAACCGAAGAGAAATGTTCGACCGCTGTGCAACCTGGTTCAGCGCCGCGATCAGATCTGGATCCGAAACACTTTGGGCGCGGATCAGCACCCGATGCTGAGCGGTTGCAAATGCCTGGACGAGGGTCCGCAGTGTTTGCGCAAGATCCTGCTCTGGATACCAATCGCTGCCGGGTTTTGACTCGGTTCTCAAACAGCGCAAAGTGTGGGTGGGCTGGGCTGTGACCACAGCCGGCATCAGCTGCGCGGATGCACGCGGCAAGGGGGTTTCATCCACCAGGGTCAAGGCATTCCAATCGCGCTGGAAGATCTGTTTCAGGATTGCGGCAGCAGAGCCACCGACTTCGGCACAAACAGCTGGCGCGCCGTCAAAGCCGAATCCGCCGAACAGTGCGGTGGTGCCATCGATCACCACAAAACTCTGCGCCAGACCGGCAGTACGCGGCACATGACCACGACTTACCCGGCGTTGCTCGGGTGTTTTCTTGGCGTTGGGCGTTGCCTGCAATTCAGCCCTTGCTGCGCTCAGTCCTCTCCGATTGCGCCACCGCGCAATCCGTCCCGGGCGGTGTGCATGTCCGGCACACAGCACCTGAATGTCATCTGGCACCGCTTGGACAAGGTCGCTGGCAACGGCCCAGGCCTGCCTATGTGCGCCGGGGTGCAGCACCGGGTCGGGGGTGGGAACCAAGACACGGACTGCGATGTTTTGGGCCGTCATGAATGACAGCAGATCGGCCACAAAATCGAAACCCCGATCGACAAGTTTGGGCGATGCGCTAGGGGCCTTCGGGACCAATCCTGGCACGCAGATCAGGATGTCCCGGTTTGCCAACACAATCAAGCGTTCCAGCGCGATGCGACTTTCGAGGCCGATCTCGTGGAACTGGGGCGTCACGCCGGACCTCGGCGCAGCATCGATTTCAAGTCCGACATCCTGAAGGCGCCAAGGAGGAGCCCGGCGATGCCGTATGTGACAGCACCAAGCGTGATCAACCCAGCCAGAGCCAGATACCGCCACCCGGCCGTGCCAAGCCCCTGTGCCAGCGCGACACTGGCGGCATAAAGCGCCACCCCCATCAGCGCCGAGGCCAGCACAATGCGCCAAAGCCGATCATGGAAGCGGCGGTCAAAGCGGGCTGTTTCCCCCATGCTGGCCGCACCGCGTGCCAACCACCATACCATGGCCCAGCCCGCCACCGTGGTCGCAAGAGCCGGAGCAATCCAACCCAGCCAGGGGGCCAGACCTACTGCCGCAACGGCATTCACGATCATTGACCAAACGGCAAAGCGAAAGGGGCGGCGCGTGTCTTCACGCGCAAAATAGAGCGGTTGCAGGATTTTCTGCAGCACAAAGGCTGGCAAACCCAGCCCATAAATCGCTACCGCCAGGGCGATGGCCGCACTGTCGTCGGCCCCGGTCGCCCCTCGTTCGAACAGCACCGAGACAATGGGCAAGGGCACCACCATGAGTGCCACAGCGGCGGGCAGGGTCAAGGCAAGCGACATCTCTCCGGCGCGTGAAAATGCGGTGCGGGCACCGCCGTCATCTCCGGCCTTCAGACGCCGTGACAGGTCTGGCAGCAAGACGATGCCGATTGCAATACCGACGACCCCCAGCGGCAACTGGTAAAGCCGGTCCGCAGCATAAAGCCAGCCCACTGCCTTGTCGAAATTAGACGCGACCTGCTGGCCGACCAGCAAATTGATCTGCATGACACCTCCGGCCAACGCGGCTGGCACAGCGACAGAGATCAGACGGGTCATGTCAGGGGTCAGGCGCGGCAGGCCGGGGCGCAAGCGCACGCCGATGCGCTCTGCGGCGATCCAGACCAGCGCCAATTGCGCTATCCCGGCAACGGGAATGGCCCAGATCAGGGCAGAGATCGCATCGGCGCCGATCAGCGGTGCTCCGAGCAGGGCAAGGATGATCAAGACGTTCAGCAAGACCGGGGCGGCGGCAGCGGCGGCAAAATGGCCGCTGGCGTTCAGAATGCCCGAAAAAAGCGCGGCAAGCGAAATGAACAGGATATAGGGGAAAGCGATCCGACCGTAATAGACTGTCAGTTCAAAGCGCGCATCGCCCGCAAATCCTTCGGCCACCGCCCAGACAAACGCAGGCATGAACACCATCGCCAGCGCGGTCAGTGACAGCACCACAACCGCCAGCCCATTCATCGCGTCCCGCGCGAACTTTTGATGGTCTTCATCGCCTTCGACTTTTTTTGAATACAACGGTACAAACGCGGCATTGAAGGCGCCTTCGGCAAAGAAACGACGAAACATGTTGGGGAGGCGAAAGGCCGCCACAAAAGCGTCCATCACAGGCCCCGGCCCGATCACCGCAAGGATAACAATTTCACGTGCCAATCCCAGAACGCGGCTCATCAGTGTCCAGAAACTGACAGTCAGAACGCTGACGAACAGGCGAATGGGTTTCACGGTGGCGGCGCCTTTGGTGACCTCTGCCGGGGTGTTATGCGTCTGCAGTGCTCAAGGAGCAAGTGGAAGTCGCCGCGCACGGGCCATTGCGCGGCCTGCGGATCATCTGATCTGCGCAGGCCTTTGGTCGTCCTTGGGCGTCGCCCGTCAGCTGCGTGCCCGCTCGGCCCCTTCTTCGATGGCCTTGCGCAGCCGCGTTTCAAGCATCTTCTGTTTGCTTTCGGCATGGTACTTCAGGCCGAACATGTCCTTGACGTAGAAGGTATCGACAACCTGTTCCCCGTAGGTCGCGATCACCGCGCTGGCGGTATAGACATTCGATGCGGCCAACGTGCGGGTCAGATCATAAAGCAGGCCCGGTCGGTCCCGTGTATCGACCTCGATGATGGTGT
>JAKVCP010000119.1 GCA_022448925.1 Paracoccaceae bacterium | reverse complement strand
ACCCCGAAGCACCACTTCCGGACAGCCTCAAGACACCCCAGATGCCCACCTATCACCTAAAACGCACGGATGGCAGTGGCATCACCCTCGTCAATATCGGCGTTGGCCCGTCCAATGCAAAGACCGCCACAGACCATATTGCGGTTCTGCGCCCACATGCCTGGGTGATGGTGGGCCACTGCGCAGGGTTGCGAAACTCACAAAGCCTTGGTGATTTCGTTCTGGCACACGCCTATCTGCGCGAAGATAAGGTGCTGGATGATGATTTGCCGGTCTGGGTGCCCGTCCCGGCCCTTGCCGAAATACAGATTGCCCTTGAAGTCGCCGTCGCGAAAGAGACCCAGCTGGAAGGGTATGACCTCAAACGGATCATGCGCACCGGCACGGTCGCCAGCGTTGACAACCGCAACTGGGAACTGCGGGACGAAGCCGGCCCGGTGCAGCGGCTCAGCCAGTCCCGCGCTGTCGCACTCGATATGGAAAGTGCAACAATTGCAGCAAACGGGTTCCGGTTTCGGGTGCCCTATGGAACCCTGTTGTGCGTGTCAGACAAGCCTTTGCATGGCGAATTGAAGCTGCCAGGCATGGCATCGGAGTTCTACAAGACCCAGGTCGCCCGGCACCTGATGATCGGTATTCGTGCGATGGAACATTTGCGTGACATGCCGCTGGAACGGATACACAGCCGCAAACTGCGGAGTTTTGACGAAACCGCCTTTCTGTAACGCAGCGAAAACCTCTGAAAAATGAGGGATTTCTGCAAATCACAGCATAGAATGCGTTGTGCACCCCCGTCAGATACCATTAAATGCGCCGAACGAGGCCCTACAGTGGGACAGAACAAGGAGAACAAGATGTCAAAACCCATGACAAAGACACAGCTGATTGCTGCTCTTGCTGAAGAGATGGGCGCAGAAAAGAAAGAGGCGGGCGCGGCACTGGATGCTGTTTGTGCGCTGATCACACGCGAAGTCGCAGCAGGCGGTGCAATCACCTTGCCGGGCATTGGAAAATTCTACTGCCGTGAACGCCCCGAGCGCATGGTCCGCAACCCCTCGACCGGCGATCAAATCAAGAAAGAGGCCGACAAACAGGTCAAGGTCACCATCGCCAAGGCGTTGAAGGACAGCGTGAACGACTGATCAGGTCGCAAAGCGCACGCCGATAAATGTGTGGGCCAGCCCCTGATCTTAAATGACAGGCTATGGATCTCATGTAAGGCACCACACCACCGACCTGCCAAACCGATGGCAGGTCGTTTCTTTTTAGAGGTATCAGGGAATCGATTGATGTCCTTGATGATTGCCGCGTTAGGGTCTGTGAACGCTGTGTTGGACGCAACGCATGATACCGTAGCGCACCAGAGCCCCGCTTTGCGGGAGCTGGAAAAGGTCTTCTTAGTTGACCTGCTTCTCCTCCTGGAGCTTTGAAATATAGCCCTCAAACTCGGTCTCAGACCAGAGGCAGCCATGCTCTCTGAAGCACTGTGCAAGACGGTCATCGGCAACCCATGCCATCGCAGCTTTGCCCCTATCATGATCGGCCCTGGCATCACCTTGCAGAACGCCTTCATGATTTATCCGCTCCGAGACTTGGTGGAATAATTGGGCCATTTACAGGCCGGTTGTCTGGGTCCAAGATCTTCCTGAGGGCTGAGGACTGCGGCACAAAGTGACATCGCCGCCTCGACAAAGAGCGGAAGTCGGCGTCCGAAGCCGTGGTCTGTCGAAGATATCTTTGCGAGGTCATTCATGTGGAAGCCCTCCAAAATTCCCCCAAACGGGCCGTTCAAGAGGGTTTCTAAACGGTAGATTGGCGACCCTGTGGCCAACCTAAATCTCTATTTCAACATTTACCGTCAGGGGCTGGTCCAGGCAGGGCGGCTTTCTGATCATCTGGGCGGGGGTGTGGCGTGCTTGTTATAAGGGCGCCAGTCTGTGATTTCGGGGTAATACATGCCACGCCACTTGCGCACGCGGGGATTCATCATGCGCCGCCAAAGCGGCGGGATCATCGCGGCAACCGTCATCACCGGATAGCCATGGGGCAGTTGCGGCGCATCTGCCTGGGTGTAGGTCTGCAACAGCGGAAAGCGGCGGTCAGGCTTGTAGTGATGGTCCGAGTGTCGCTGTAGATTGATCAGCAACCAGTTTGAGGCCTTGTGCGCGGCATTCCACGAATGTCGCGGTTGAACATGTTCATATTTCCCCCCACCCAGATGTTTCCGGGTCAGGCCGTAATGTTCAATGTAGTTGACCAGCTCCAACTGCCAGATCGCGACCCCGGCCTGAACCAAGAACAATACCAGCCCGCCGGCTCCCCCCAGTAGCAACGACAGCGCAAGCATTGCTGCCTGCAACGCCCAATAACGCCAAAACGGATTCGACCTGTCAGTCCATGGCCTGTCTTTGCGCGCCAGAAGCCGGGCCTCGGCCTGGAAGGCCGACACAAGGCTTTGCCGCAGGACCCGCGGGTAAAACCGATGGAAGCCCTCATTGTAGCGCGCGGTAACCGGATCGCGTGGCGTACCGACATAAATGTGGTGCACGCGCAGATGTTCACTACGAAAATGTGAATAAAGCACCATCGCCAACAGGATGTCTCCAAGCCAGCGTTCAAGTTTGCTCTTTTGATGCATCAACTCGTGACTGTAATTTATGCCCACCGTGCCGCTGACCACGCCCATGCCGAAAAAGACGCCAAGTTTCTCGATCCCGTTCAGATGCGCGGCACGCGTGACATATGCGATCAGCCCAAACAGTGTCAGAAACTGCAGCGGCACCCAGATCTTTGTGACCAGCACATACCAGACGAGTTGCTCTTCCGTAGTGTTCAGATCGGCATTGTTCGTGTTGAGGCCCAAAACCGCATCAAGAGCCGAATACAACCCCCAGGCGCAAAGCGGTGTCAAAAGCACCCACCATCCCCCATACAGCGCACCCAGCCAGACCATCGGGACAAGAGCCAAAGACAGCCAATATGGCAGGGCGGTGAGCGGCTGCTCGACCGTTGTGGGGGGCAGTGTACCTGGCTGCATCGGGGCCTCACTTTCCGTATACACCACAGCATAGCCCGCCCCCAGAGGACTGGCAAAAACAGTGTTCAGGAACCTTGCGTCACATCGAAAGCTTTGCGCATCACGGTCGGCAGGGCCTGACGGTCGAAGTCTTCGGCCAGGACGAAACGACCGCGCTTTGGGGTGCGGCCCATCGGCACAAGCGCCGTCTTGACCGTCAGCCGCAGATGGAAGTGGGTAAAGGTATGACGCGCCTCGGCATTCAGCGCCTTCCACTCGGCGCGAATCGGTGGGTTGTCAGCGGGGGCTTCGTTCCAGTCCGATCCGGGCCAGCCCAGCATGCCGCCAAGCAGACCTTTTTCGGGACGTTCTTCCAGCAACCAGGCGCCGTCGACACGCCGTGCAAGGTAGGCGATGCCCAACCGGGTCGGCTTGCGCTTTTTGGGTGCTTTCTTGGGAAGCTCCGTCGCAGTCCCCGCCGCCCAGGCCGCGCAGTTTGTACGCCAGGGGCATAAGCCACAGGCCGGGTTGCGCGGTGTACATATGGTCGCGCCGAGGTCCATAACCGCCTGCGCGTAATCGCCGGGGCGCACGTCGGGTGTCAAGTCGGCTGCATATTCTGTGAGAATCGCTTTTGATCCCGGCAAAGGGGCATGTTCGTCGTGCAATCGCGCCATCACCCGTTCGACATTGCCGTCAACCACGGTGGCCGGCACGTCAAAGGCAATCGACGCAAGCGCCGCCGCCGTGTAGGGGCCGACACCTGGCAAACCAAGCAGTGCTGCGTGATCGGCCGGAAACGCTCCTTTGAACTCTTTTGTCACCACCCGGGCGCATTTCAGCAGATTGCGGGCCCTGGCGTAATATCCAAGACCCGCCCAGGCCGCCATCACATCGGCATCCTCGGCCGCGGCCAAGGCCTCAACCGTGGGCCAACGTGTTGTAAAAGCGTGAAAATAGTCCTTGACCGCTGCGACCGTGGTCTGTTGGAGCATGATCTCGGACATCCAGATCCGATAAGGGTCGGGCGTCTCACCGGCCAAACGCCGTGCCGGACTGACGCGCCAGGGCAAATCGCGCGCATGGTGGTCATACCATTCCAAAAGCTCAGCGGGGTCGGCAGCGGGCAAGATGACAATCCTTTGATCACAACGGCGAGATTCCGGACTGGCGTCCGCCAGCACCGTCACTACAATAGCGTTGAGGAAAAGGATTCAACCCATGAGCCAACGGCGCCCGACAACAAAAGGGTTTTCCAGCGCGGCCAGCCTGTTGCAGCAGCGTATCCGCAAAGCCAGCGAAACCCGCGGATTCGCGCAGTCGCGCGTGTTGACACACTGGGCGGAAATTGCCGGCGCAGCGACAGCGGCAATCAGCCGACCTGTGGAAATCAGTTACGGCCGAGGCGGAATGGGCGCGACTTTGGCGCTGCTGACAACCGGTGCGCATGCCCCCGTGCTTGAAATGCAAAAAGAGCAGCTGCGCGAACGGGTGAACGCGGTTTACGGGTTCAATGCCATTGCCCGCATTCGCATCACACAGACTGCCGCCAGTGGCTTTGCCGAAGGTCAAGCGCAGTTCACCCCGGCGCCAAAGACTGAATCCCGTCCGAACCCACAGGCCGAGGCGAAAGCACAGCATGCCACACGACAGATCGACAATTCCGATTTGCGCGCTGCGCTTGCACGCCTTGGGACAAACGTCATATCCAAGACACATCCATAAACCGCCCAATCGGCGGATCTGAAAGAGGACATCGCAATGACCCGTATCCTTCCCGTTGCAGCCTTGGCTCTGGCGCTGATCGCCGGTGGCGGTTGGTGGTTCATGTCGCAAGGCAGCGACACGACATCGACAGGGTTTGATCTGCCTGGCGCAGCCAATGCCCAAGAGGCAGAAGAGGTCGATACAAGCCAGATCATTGAGATGGTCATGGGGGCCGAGGATGCGCCGATCGAGGTGATCGAATACGCGTCCTATACTTGCCCGCACTGCGGTAACTTTCACAACGGCGCCTTCAAGGATCTCAAGAAGGACTACATTGACACTGGCAAGGTGAAATTTACCTATCGCGAAGTCTACTTTGACAAATACGGCATGTGGGCCTCGTTGATTGCCCGCTGCGAGCCAACCAAGTTCTTTGGCATCACAGACCTGTTGTATCAAAAACAGCAGACCTGGGCGCGGGCTGGCAGCGACGCGGCCATTGCGAATGAACTCCGCAAGATCGGCGCGCTGGCCGGGATCGCACCACAACAGATGGAAACCTGCCTGAGCGATGGCTCAAAGCTGCAGGCGCTGGTCGCATGGTACCAGAAAAACGCCACTGCGGACGGTGTGCGATCAACCCCCTCTTTTGTCGTGGATGGCGAGATGCACACCAATATGGACTACAGTTCCTTCCAGGCACTTTTGGACGACAAGCTGTAACAGGCTGTTCATCGACCAGACGTCAAAGGCCGGGCCATCGCCCGGCCTTTTGCGTTTCTGGGCAGATCCGGGAAAGACCGCAGGCCCCGGTTGTTGGCACGGACGGCAACCGCATTAAGGCCTGTGTGAAACACCTGTGAAGATGGCTTGGGGCCGTGCCCCCAGACCACCTGGACCATCACGCGCTGGCATTCGTCAAGCGGGCTCCGTTTTTGGTCGTGAGGTGGTTTGAATCTCGGGTGCTATAGAAAATGGCCTGTCACTCTCGCTGGCATTTCCACCTGTTGTTGACAGGATGGCCTTAGTCTAGGTGGGCGATCACGGCACCCAACTCTGTTTTGGAACCTGAGAACGGACTCTGCTTTCCAAAGGTCTGCCACCCATCGCAAAACAGACCTTGATGCAAAGAGCAAAGAATGACCGTTTTGAGCCCAGAATCACCAATGCTGCGAAATGTATGAAAGTCCGCTGTATTGCGAAAAGCTTTGGCGAGGTCATTCGTGATACGGACTTCAGCGATTCTGAAGGTGACTTGACAAAACTATGTTTATAGTTTTTATTGGAGTGTATGATAAAACACAGTTCCGCAGCCCTTTCGCTTGCCGCCCTTGGCCATGATGCTCGTCTAACAATTTTCCGATTGTTGGTGCGCGCCGGGGAAGAAGGCCTGAACATCGGTGAGATTGCACAACATCTGGGAATGCCAGCGTCTACGCTTGCCTATCATCTCAAGACCCTCGTCGAAGCCGGACTTGTGACGCAAGAACGAGAGGGGCGGCAAATCATGAATTGCGTAGATTTCGACGTGATGCACCAAACTGTATCCTTCCTCACAGCAGAGTGTT
>JAKVCP010000118.1 GCA_022448925.1 Paracoccaceae bacterium | reverse complement strand
CCAACAGTCCGGCCTTGGCGAGCGCTTCGCCCAAAAAATCATTCTCCAGCGTCAGCTGGCCGATCTTCGAATGCAACGATTTGACATCAATCGCGGGCTCCTTTGACACCTTCGGCTTGTCATCGAAGACATCTGTCACGCCGTCAAGAAGCTGGTCCTTCCATTGCTTGATCTGATTGGGATGAACATCGAATTGCGTCGCCAGTTCGCTCATCGTCTTGTCGCCCTTCAATGCCGCCAACGCGACCTTCGCCTTAAATGCAGGGCTGTGGTTCCGTCTTGGTCGTCTTGCCATCTTCGCTCCTTCGTCCCGGCACGCTGCCGGATCAGGAACGGAAAATCCACCTAACTCAACTGTTCAGATTTCTCAGGCCACCTCTGTATGGCGTTTAATGGGGCGCAGCCTGCGCGGGATCTGGCAGAGCTATCAGGTAGAGAAATTGTCACGCGGGCGCATGAAACGCTCGTTTCAGCCTATTCCTAAGGGTAGTGTTGTAAGCCAGCACGCGCGTAGACGTGCTGGCGGAAAGCGTTGCAAGTGGTTTTGCCAATGGGGCTGCCTTAGTCGGCGTATCGGAGCGACATTTTGGTGATTTTGCCGTCTTCGTCCCACCAATAGGAATAGTGGTCAATCCAGCTGAGCCAGTTGACGTCTGTCTTGGCGTAACCTTCGCGTTCGTCCAGGATTTTGCGGTGCCTGAATGTGTCTCCGTTCGGGATGACTTCGCGCAGGGCCCAAGGCCGGATTGCGTCATGGCCATTGAATGTGCGCGACACATCAATCATTTCTGCATCGTCGGAAAAACAGTCCATATAGGCGCCAATGTCCTTGGAGTTTGACGCGTCCTGATAACAAGAGATCGCCGTGGGCAAATCCTGTGCGACAGCAGAGCTTGCAATAACATCCAGCGACAAAATGAGATACTTCAGCATTTGATCTTCCTCCGATCCGGTTGCTTCTGCTCCGCGGGGCGGCGTGTCGCCTCGGCTGGAAGTTCTGTGTTCCAGAGGTGTATTTGAAGTTGAAACGTATGGAGGACAGCTTCCAGAAGCTATTTTCCCGCAGTAACGTCAGATCATAGGTCCCCACAACGAGCTGTAGGTCTCCGCCGGGATGGTCGGCGATGAAACGTGTTGCCGTTCCGTGGCATTGGACGTAAGCAGTGTCGTCGGTCTGTTCCACGATCAGATTGCCGATCTGATGATGGGTGTGGTCGAAGTAGGGCGTGATCCCAGCCCATGTACCGGTCAGTTCTTCAGGCGCCACGTCAGCAGCGGGCCCAGCACCGTAGGAAGAGTAGTCCACATGGAAGGGGCTGGTCATCAAAACCTGGGCAGCCTCTCAGTCGCAGCGGTCAGCCGCCGCAAAGAACCTTGAAACCCTATTTGTGATTCCTACTAACAATGCTTCGGCCTCAGGCTTTGATGAAATCGGCCGCTGCATCAGCAGAGGCTGCAACAAAGTCGGCGCGGTCATAGAAATCGAACTGCGTTACTTCCTCGCCCAACCACAGTTTTTCCAGCGGTGCTTTGGTAACCGCTTTCGACGTAACGCCCTTCAGCTCAGCTGTGTTCTGAGATTGATCGTTTTCATGATGTCTCTCCATCAGGTGCAGTGTCTTGGGATGTTCATAACTCCGTGGTGAAACTGCGATAATACGTGCATTCTTTAAGATTAAGCTGTATCACATCGAATTAGGCGATTGCCCGCGAAGGGTCGTTTAAGGGCGCGGCCATGCGGCTTGGCCTGCAGCCGTCTACAGTCAATCATCAGCTGAAGTCGCTCGAAGAACAGCTTGGCATGGCGCTGATCATCAGAACCACGCGTTCGCTGAGTTTGACTGAAGCAGGGCGAGCTCTGCTGCGCGGAGCGGGGCCAGCCTTTGATCAATTGGCGGAAGCGATCGAAACCGCACGGTCTGTCGGGCATGCACCGCGCGGAGCCCTGCGTCTGGCCATGACAAATTTTGTTTTTGATCTCCATGTCGGGCCAGCGCTGACCGGGTTCCGAGAAGCTTATCCTGATATAGAAATTGAGATGCAATTCACGGATGCGCTTACGGATCTGCTGTCCGAGGAGTTGCACGCGTGCTTCCGGCTTGGCGACCGTATCTTGCCCGATAGGGTCGCGGTGCGTTTGACACTGTCGGAACCCCTCGCGGTCTATGCCTGCCCGACCTATCTAGAAAAACATGGCAGACCCAAGACTCCCACGGACTTCCTCAACCACGACCGCATCCGTTACCGCTTTCCAACATCCCGTCAGATTGCACCGTAGACGTTCACTACGGATGAGGACAGCTATACGGTTGGGGTCAAAGGCCGGCTGATCGTGAACACAATACCGGCTGTGGTCGAACTGGTGACGCAACATCATGGCTTGATCTATACATTCAAAGATTACTGCGCAGGTCAGGTCACCTGGTATCAGTGCTAGAAGATCATGTCGGCAAAACGCCTGGAACTTACATCTATTTCCCGCGTGAAAATAAAAATATGGTGCCACTTCGTTTGTTCATTGATCATTTGAAGGCTACGGTGAGCACGAGGCTGGGTGGTCGGTAAATGTTGCAGCTTTTGCAAGGTCCTGAAGGTGAGGTCGCTGGTCCACGGTGGAGGTTCGCTGTTGCCCTGCGGTGGATTCGACGTCAACCCGGCAGGCTCAAGAGACTGGTCAGCGTTGCTGTTGCGGTAAGAATTAGCAAAAAAATTATTGCTTCCAACTGAATAGATCGCCGGAGATCGCGCGCTGCTTTCGGGTCGCCCTTCTGCATAGAGGGCACAAATCGGAGCTTGTTTACGGCAGCAAGCGCCAGAACCACCGTCACAAGCGCGACCTTGAGCAGAAGGACAAGGCCGTAACCTGTGGTGACCAGATCCGCGACGCGCCCGATAATCATCCAGCCGATCAGAAGCCCAGCAAGCATCAGGGCCGGAACGATGATCATGGCAGCTTGGCCGAAGCGTTGACCGAGCTGGGCTGCGACGCCCAACGTTCCCGGTGTCCGCGTGAGGTCGTGCAAAGGCGGTAAGATGCCAATCCAGAAGGCGATGCCCAAAACGTGTAGCAGTAAAGGAAGCCGTGCGCCATATTGCGCAAGGTTCGTGACATGTCCGATCTGGGTAAAAGACCAAAGCACAAGCATCCCGCCGACCAATGCAATCCACTGGCCTTTGCGAGCGATACAATGCCCCACAATAAGCAGACCGGCCCCAAAGGCGCGCAAGACCAGAGCGTCGCCGACAGGGGTTTCCCACAAAAGGGACAAAATTTCGGGGTCGGTCATCCCATCTGCACCACCGGTAAGCATCGCGCCGCGCAGTAAGAAGCTCAGCATCGAGGCTGCGAGTGTCAGTGTTGCCAAAACAAAGGCCTGGAGGCGTATTCTGGCGGCCACCGGTGCCACAACGTCCCCAAAAGCGACGCAGACAATCAAAAGCCCCGTGGCACCCAGTGCTCCCACGTAAAGCAAGAGTTTTGCCGCGATCGTGGCCAGTTGCCAGATATCCGGCACGTTTATTCCACCATGAAGGTGAGTTCGCCCTGCATCGCATGGCCATCCTTGGCCAAGCCGCGCCACTCTATGCGGTAGGTGCCAGCTCCCATGCTTTGCAGCGGCAGCGCGAATTTGCGGTCAAAACGCTTCTGCCCATCAAGGTCGAGCGTCACCGCGTCTCTTTCCGCATATGTCAACTCAACCTGCGTGAGGCGAATGGACTGGGTGAAGCTGAAACTGACCTCTGCCGGAGCCTCCGCCAGAACGGCACCATGGGCGGGTACTGATGTGTCAATTCGGGAATGTGCAAAAGTATCACTGGCCATGAACCACACCACTGCGAAACAGACAAATACTCTAATAACCATGGTTGCTTGTGCCTCCTTCGGCGCGTTGGGTCTGGCGACCATAGCGCTGCAACTAGGCCTTGTCCCGGTCATTGACGCCGTGCTGCCGGGCGGTTGCGTCGCTGTGTTGTGAACGTTTTCGAAGTTTTCCTTCGTCGCTGTGACACCTTATAGGGAGGCAGCTAAAACGATCAAAGAAAAAGAGCCCAACAATGGATTACAAGAAATCAGGTGCGCCAAAGGTCGGCAAGAACAAGCCGCGCCACAATGAGCATAATGCAAAGGGGTCGGCAAAAAGCCCGTTTGGCAAGAGAGAAACCAAAGCGGAGCTGGTGGCGCGACTGAAAGCCGCAGCTGAAAAGAAAACCAGCTGATCTGGCGGTTCTTCAAATCGTCAAAGCAGGGTTTTTCGATACAGGCGCGAAGAAGGATTGGTTCACCCTCGCGATGTTTGCTGAAACGCGTTCAATCCGGCGAGTAGGTCCAGCGATACTTGGGTGGGGTTGGCCCTTTGTTGCGGCCACCTTCTTGCATCTGCTCCCAGGCGTGGGCAAGGATGCCGACTGAGCGCGAAAGACAGAACAGACCCCGAGCCAAGGGTGGTGCAAAGCCCAGTTCCGCGTAGATGACGGCGGTTGCGCCATCAATGTTCATCGGAATGGGTCGATCCTTGCGGCGACACAGTTCCGTTTCCACGTCGGTTGCGATGCGTTGATAAACACCAGTGCAGTACCCAGCTTCCACGGTTTCTTGGACCATTTCCATCAATCGGGGCGCACGCGGGTCTATAGGGCTATGAAACCGGTGACCGAAGCCCGGAATGATCTTACCGTTCTGTGCAATCCATGTGTCGAGGCCCTCGCCAAGGTCGTCGAAGGGGGCCAGATGGTGATACAGCTCCACCGCCTGCTCACCCGCCCCGCCGTGGACGTCGCCTAACATGTTCACGGCACTTGCCATGGCATTGTTCAACGACAGACCACAGGTGACAGCCATGAGCGCGGTTGCAATAGAGGGAGCTTGCGGCCCGTGGTCCACAGCAGCCACCAGCGCGGCCTCGAAAAGGCGCGCTTGATGGGCATTGGGGCGGTCACCGCGCACCATCAACCAGATCATTTCGGCAAAGCTCAGCGCGCCAATCAGGTCTTCAATAGGGTGACCCCGCAGATGAAGGCGGCCCGGTTCCATATCGATGATCGAGGTTTTCCACCAATCCGATACGTCGTTCATATGACCCGCTCCTCTTTCAGGCGATCTATGTCGCTTGGGCTGAGGCCAAGCTCGGCCCATATGGTGTCATTGTCCGCGCCCAAGATTGGAGGGGCAGTTTGCGGCATTGGCCGTGCACCGTTTAGGACAACAGGGCTGCCTGCGAGCTTTAGTTCTGATTTGTCCAGCGTTACCGTACCAACCAGTCCACGGGTTTGAACTTGCGGGTCGCCCAGTGCTTCGGGTACTGATAAAACCGGGCCTGCGGGCACGCCGAGGGCATTTAGTTCCTGCACCCACTCCGCAGATGGACGGCACATCAAAGTGTCCTCAAGCGTCGCTCTCAGGACATGTCTGTTTGCCTTTCGGTTTTTGCGGGTGGCGAATTCCGGGCGTTCAAGAAGATCCTCCCGATCCAGATGTCGAACTAAGGCCTCCCACTGCTCGTCCCGATTGGCGGCAATATTGATGGGGTTATCTGCCGTCTGAAAGGTTCCAGAAGGCGCCGATGTCATGTTTTCATTCCCCATTGGGGTCGCGGTTTGTCCCGCAATCAGATGGTTGGACACCACCCATCCCATGGTCGACAGCACCGCCTCGGTCATTGATATATCAAGAAACGCGCCGCGAGGTGTTGCATTGAGCGCGGTTGTGATTGCAAAGGCGGCTGTCAATCCGCCAATGGTGTCGGCAAGTGGGTATCCGACCCGATAGGGCGCAGTGTCTTCTGCTCCGGTGATCGACATTACGCCGCTCACTCCTTGTACAATTTGGTCGTAAGCCGGGTCGTCTTTTCTCGGGCCATCCTGACCAAAGCCACTGATTGCGCAGTAGATCAGCGAGGTGTTCTCCTTGCGCAAGACGTCATATCCTAATCCTAAGCGTGCCATCACGCCGGGTCGGAAGTTCTCGACCAGAACATCCGCAGAGCGAACAAGCGATTTAAGGAGTGTTTTCCCTTGTTCGGATTTCAGATCCAAAGTGACGGATTTCTTGCCCGCATTTTGCGCCAGATAGCTGACGCCCATGCCTGCAGCGTTGCGCGTGGGATCTGCGCCCAACACACGGGCAAGATCCCCCGTGCCTGGGCGCTCCACTTTGATGACCTCGGCCCCCATCAGTGCCAATTGATAGCAGCAATAGGGGCCGGCCAGCACGTTTGTCAGGTCAAGGACCCGAATGCCTTTCAGCGGTTCAGTCACCTTCGGCCACCCCTTCACGGCGGGCTTTGGCGCGGCGTGCTCGGTAGCTGGGAATGACAACCAGCAGAACTGCGGTCACCAAGAGACCAAGGGTCATCGGCCGATCCAAAATGAAACCAAGACCATCATAGAGCTGCATC
>JAKVCP010000117.1:3011-6404 GCA_022448925.1 Paracoccaceae bacterium | reverse complement strand
TTGGTCGCTTGTTGGCCATGTGTTTCCTCCGTTTTCCTAAACATAGCGGAGGACCACTTCAGTGGGGGAAGACCAATGCAAATGGCGCACTCTGCCCAAAAGGCATATCGAAAAGCACCTTCAACATAAGACACGCCTAGATCGCAGGATCACTGAACCTTTGTTGTTGGCCGCGCTTGCTGCTTGGCAGCGTCCTCCAAACCGTCCCTGGATGAAACCGTATCATCAGCGATCCGCGTTGCCGCTTGAGGCTGTCATTGTAACCCGACCAGGTCGTGGTTTGCTACTTTGTCGGGGGCAACTGCTCATGCCCTCCAGCTATCATTCTACACGCGCAAGAGGGATCTCCGGCGGGATTTGTGCGATAAAGCCGCGAGGTCTAGCTTCTGCCAAAACCGCCGCCACCCGGGGTTTTCATAATGAACACATCGCCCTGCCGAAGATCGACCTGATCGTTGCCTTGTAACAACTCGCAAGAGCCATCAGCACGCAGAACCGAGTTTTCGCCCACAGCCCCCGGGTTGCCATTGTGTGCGCCGTGTGGCGGGATCGCCCGGTGTGAACTGAGCGTGGTGACGGTCATCGCCTCGTTGAACCGCAGCCGACGCACAATGCCGTTGCCACCGACATACCGACCCGAACCACCCGATCCCTCACGAATTGAGAATTCCTCGACACGAACTGGAAAGCGTGTTTCGAGAACTTCTGGGTCGGTCATGCGGGTGTTCGTCATGTGGCTGTGCACCGCGCTTGTGCCGTTAAACCCGTCGCCAGCCCCGGTGCCGCCGCAGATGGTCTCATAGTTTTGAAACTCGCTGTTTCCGTAAACGAAATTGTTCATCGTTCCCTGACTTCCAGCAAGGATACCCAGAGCGCCATAAAGTGCATCCGCAATGGATTGGCTGACCTCGGTATTGCCTGAAATCACGGCCGCTGGGGCCTTTGGATTGATCATGCTGCCTTCGGGCACAATCAGTTCAAGCGGTTTGAGACAGCCTTCATTCATCGGAATATCGCGCCCCACCAAGGTCCGGAATACATAAAGCACTACGGCTCGGCAGATCGACAGCGGCGCATTATAATTCAGCGGGCTTTGGGTGGACGTCCCGGTGAAATCAATCGTGGCCCGTCGGTTGAGCCGGTCGACGCGGATAGCCACCTTGATCTCGGCGCCACTGTCAAGCGGGTAACAAAACGCGCCGTCTTTGAGAACATCCAGAACCCTGCGTACGCTCTCTTCGGCGTTGTCCTGTACGTGTCCCATGTAGGCATGAACCGCGTCGATGCCAAATTGGGCCGTGATTTTTTGCAATTCGGTCGCGCCGGTGGCGTTGGCAGCAATCTGCGCCGCAAGGTCTGCCATGTTCTGATCGACATTGCGGCATGGATAGGATCCCGAAGCCAGCAAGGCACGTGTTTCAGCCTCACGCAGAGTTCCTTTCTTTACCAGCAGAAAATTATCGATCACGACACCTTCTTCCGCGATCGTGCGGCTGTCAGGCGGTGCCGATCCCGGGGTCTTTCCACCAATATCGGCATGATGACCGCGCGATGCCACTGTGTAGAGGATATGTTGCCCGGTTTCGTCGAAGACCGGCGTGATCACCGTGACATCAGGCAAATGTGTGCCGCCGTTGAAGGGATTGTTCATCATGAACACATCGCCGGGGCAGATTTTACCGGCATTTTCACGCAAAATGGTGCGCACGCTTTCAGACATCGATCCCAGATGTACCGGCACATGGGGGGCGTTTGCGACCAGATCACCGTTTTGATCGAAGAGAGCACAAGAGAAATCCAAACGCTCTTTGATGTTTACCGAATAGGCCGTATTCGCAAGGGTCGCCCCCATCTGTTCAGCAACGGACATGAACAGATTGTTGAACACCTCAAGCATGACGGGATCCACCTGCGTGCCGATTGCTTCTGCGCGGTGGATCGGGACGGTGCGTTCCAGTTTCAGATTTCCACCCTCGGCACAAGTGGCGCGCCATCCGGGTTCAACGACGTTTGTTCCTGTCGGTTCGGTCAGAATGACCGGTCCATCGATGGATTGGCCGACGGCCAGGCTCGTCCGGTCAACAAGAGGGACGTCTTGCCACTCTCCCTCAAAGCACGTGGAAACAAGAGTTTGGTCTGACGTGGAGCCCTGTGTTTCAGGCGATTCCGGATTTGGCAGGCTGACTGTTTCACCTGTGCGTCCGATCGCTTCGACCACAAGGACGTCGACAATCAGATCAGTTGTGTCGGGCGAAAACCCAAATCGCTGCTGATGTGCATCGACAAAGGCCCGCTGCATGTCATCGGCTGTGCCAAACGCCACCTCAAGACTTTGTTGCGCATCACGCGGACGGATTTGAACGCGCCGCAGCACGGTTATATCTGTCTCGGAGATGCCTTGGTCTTTGACCTCATCGCTGGCGATCCGCGACATCACAGCAAGCATATCGCCGGCACTTTCATCATCAAGAGGCTTTTCAAACTGCTGTTCACGCATCGCCCGGACGTCCGCAAGGCCCATGCCAAACGCGGACAGAACACCGGCAAACGGATGAATGAATATACGTTCCATACCAAGTGCATCGGCCACCAGACAGGCATGCTGCCCTCCCGCTCCGCCAAAACAGTTCATGGTGTATTTGGTGACATCATAACCGCGTTGCACACTGATCTTCTTGATGGCGTTGGCCATGTTCTCGACAGCAATGCGAAGAAAGCCTTCGGCCAGTTGCTCGGGTGTTTTGCCATCGCCAATCTGCCTTGCCAGGTCTGCGAATTTTACGCGGACGGCTTCGGTGTCAAGCGGCTGATCCGCGTTCGGACCGAAGACCTGTGGAAAGTGCTGGGGATTCAACTTGCCTAGCAGGACATTACAATCTGTCACAGTCAATGGCCCGCCACGACGGTATGCGGCCGGCCCGGGGTTTGCCCCGGCACTTTCGGGGCCAACTTGCATCCGTCCATCTCGGTAAGACAGGATAGATCCGCCACCCGCCGCAACCGTATGTATGGACATCATGGGCGCACGAACCCGCACGCCTGCAACTTCTGTTTCGAACGAGCGTTCAAATTCCCCAGCGAAGTGGCACACGTCTGTGGACGTTCCTCCCATGTCGAAACCGATCAGCTTGTCAAAGCCAAGTTCTGCTGCCGTCCGAACCATGCCCACCACACCACCGGCAGGTCCGGAAAGGATGGCATCCTTTCCCTGGAAAAGGGTCGCGTCGGACACCCCCCCTGTTGATTCAATGAAAAACACCCGTTAACAGCCCCCACCCCCGCCCCCAAGTGTGGCGATGCGTAAGCCTTCTCCTCGTCTAGCCTTCGCGTCGCTGTTCGTGATGCCGTCGGTGCAGCTCGCGCGAGGATGTATGCTTCGAGATTCGCTTAGGT
>JAKVCP010000117.1:0-3001 GCA_022448925.1 Paracoccaceae bacterium | reverse complement strand
CAACCCGCCTTGTGATTGCATGAACATCAACCGTTTACAGCCGCCAGACCCGGCACCAAGTGCATCGGCAACCTGATCGACGTATCGCCGCAGGATTGGAGAGAGATAGGCATCAACGACAGCCGTATCCCCCCTCCCGACCAGCTTGATCAGGGGGCTGGCCTCATGGCTCAACGAGATTTGCCGGAACCCGATTTGACGGGCCAAAGTCCCCATCAGCTTTTCATGCTTGGGGAACCTGTAGCTATGCATAAGCACAATCGCGACAGAGCGATAGCCCCTTTCATATACCTGCGCCAACGCATCACGCGCGGCGGCGGGGTCAAGCTCGGTTATGACCTGTCCCTCGGCGTCAAGCCGCTCATCGACCTCCACGACGTCTTCGTAAAGCTGCTCGGGCAACTGAATGTTCAGATCAAACAAATTTGGACGGTTCTGATAGCCGATCGAAAGCAGGTCCTTCATGCCCTTGGTGATGAACAACGCCGTCGGTTCGCCTTTGCGTTCAAGCAAAGCATTCGTTGCAACCGTTGTGCCCATCTTCACCGCATCTATGAGACCCGCCGGCACCTTGGCGTTTTTTTCCAAACCAACCAGTTGCCGGATACCGTGGACGGCAGCGTCCTTGTAGACCTCGGGGTTCTCCGACAGCAGTTTATGCGTCTTCAAGTCCCCAGATGGCGTTTTTGCCACGATGTCTGTGAACGTTCCGCCACGGTCTACCCAAAATTGCCACATCGGACAGTTCTCCTTAGTTTGCAGCCGGTTGACTGCATTATTTTTGACTTGTTTAGGTGGGTGCCGCCTATTGCAGCGCGTCAGGCAGCCACAGCGCAATGTTGGGAAACGCGATCAAAGCAAAGGCCATTGCCAGCATCACCAGCACATAGGGCAAAGCCCCCAGCATGACCTCGTTCAGGTTGCCTGATTTTCGTGCCCCCTGCACCACATACAGGTTCAACCCCACGGGCGGCGTGATCAACGCCATCTCGATCAAGACAATCATGAGGATGCCAAACCAGATGACATCATACCCCTGAGCGATCACCATGGGCACGATGATCGGGATGGTAACGACCATAAGCGAGAGGGTCTCGATGAAAAAGCCCAGCACAATATAGAGCACCACAACCACCAACATGAAACCCAGTGGCGACAATCCCAAACTCTCAAGAAAGGCCGTGAGTTCCCGGCCCAGGCTAGCTGACGAAAGCGCGAAGTTCAGGAAGGATGCACCAATGATGATCAGCATGATCATCGAGGTGACCTTGATCGTACCAAGCAAACTGTCGCGCATCATGGTCCAGCTTACGCCCCCAAAGGCGAGCGCGATCAACAAGGCGCCCGCAACACCAACTGCCGCGGCCTCGGTTGGCGTCGCCCATCCCCGATAGATCGACCCCACGATAATGCCAAACAGCAGGATAATCGGAACCAGGTCAACAAGTGCCCTTGCCATTTGAAAGACCGGAAACACGCGCCTATGTCCGCCCAGGTCCGGTCGGAGTGCGCAAATCAGCGCCGTCACCATTAGGAACAGGACCGCCAGAGCAAGACCCGGTACAAGTCCGGCCAGAAATAGCTGGGGAATTGAGGATTGTGTCAGAAAGCCATAGACGATCAGGTTGATCGAGGGTGGGATCATGATCCCAAGCGTACCACCTGCGGCAATGGCCCCGGAAAAGAGTTTCGGGTCATAGCCCAGCTTTTCGGCTTGTGGCATCGCGACGGTCGCCACGGTTGCGGCTGTCGCGACAGAGGACCCCGAGGTGGCAGAAAACATCGTCGCAGTGGCCACATTTGCATGAACCAGCCCGCCGGGCATCCAGCTGACCCATTTGTCCAGCGCGGCATAGGTGCGGGTGGCAACACCCGACCGCACCAGAATTTCCCCCAGAAGGACGAAAAATGGGATGGCGATCAGCGTTGCCGAGCTTGACGAGGACCACACCATATTGCCCAGCGCACGGCTCAGCGGGAAGTTCGAGAAAAACTGGTCCACCCCGAAGCCTAACAGGAACAGAACAATGCCAACGGGAATGGACAGAGACAACAAAGCCAGCAAACCCGCAGAGACAAAAGTGATCATGACAGCGTATCCTGTTCTGCAAACGCGCCGATAAATGGCTCTGTTTCCGATGCTTTGCCGCGCAGCACCAAACTGATCGCAGCGAGTGTAACGAGGCATGCCATCACCGCAAACCATACCCACCCGGCAAACCATGGGATTTGAACCCAGGCGAGAGGTGTCGCAAGCGGAGTGTTGGCCCGACTTCCGTTGTCTATGGCGCGGGTGACCACGGGCCAGCATTTGACCGCGATCGTAACCACCACCCACGACATGACGATCATGGAAAACACATCAAATAATGCGCGAGACCTGCCCTTGGTGCGTGATCTGATGAGATCGATCCTTATATGGCCAAGTTCCAGCAGCGCGTAGGCCATGCCCCAGGAACTTGCGAGGGCCATGGCATAGCCCGCCAGCTCTTCCGAGCCGCCGAAGGAGGCATGGAACTGGCGCAAGACGATGTCTGCCACCACAAAGCCCACCATTCCCAGAAGTCCCAGCCCGACGATCACAGCAATGATGCGGTTGAGATTCCGAAGTGATTCGATGAACGCCAGTTCCATTTGTCTTTTCCTTCCAGCGTATTATTCGATGGTCACGCCCACGGTTTGACCAACAGATGCATTCCAACGGGCAGCCCAGTCACCACCGGCGCGCGACGCCCAATCGGGAAGCACATTGCCAATCAGGATGCCACGTGCCTTTTCAAAGTCCGCGTCCGAAATCGCCACCAATGTCATGTCACGCGACTCACCAGATGCACAGTCACCGTTGCCGGTCAAACAGGCAATGTCGTTCACCAGCGCATCTTGCGCGCTTGCCCATGCGGGTTCTTCGAAGTTGGCCGAGATTTGCTCTTTGATCAGAGTCTGATCATCCGCGCTCAGGCCATTCCATTTGTCTGCGTTCATCGCCGTCACGACGTGGTCC
>JAKVCP010000116.1 GCA_022448925.1 Paracoccaceae bacterium | reverse complement strand
TGAAATTGGCAAGCACCGGCAGCTTCACGGCTGCTGTCGTTGCTGGCGCTGGTGGCATGCTGTGGTCGTCCGAAGCCGCAGCGCAGACCGCTAAGGAAGAGCGTGAGCGCGAGCAGAATGCCGCGCACACGATGACCCTCGCAACAGCCTATGTTTTGGGGGCTTCGCGCAGCTACCCGATCATGCAGCTGGACCTGAAGGAAAACATTCAGAACGCCACAAACGGCAAGGTCTATGTGAAACTTGCCCCGGGCGGTCAGCTTGGCGCCGGCGGCGCATTGGCTCAGGCCGTGCAGACCGGCACGATCCAATGTGCCCAGCACTCGCTGTCAAACTTTGCGCCGTTTGCAAGTGCGGTTGACCTGATCAACATGCCTTACTTCTGCGGCTCGAACCAGCGCTTTACCAACCTCGTGTCATCAGACGCATGGAAAACCGAAGTGCACCCAAAGGTCGAAGCCTCTGGCTTCAAAGCGCTGATGTACATCAATATTGACCCCCGTGTGGTTGCGGTCCGCAAAGGCGGCAACAAGGTTCTGACACCGGGTGACCTGGACGGTGTCAAATTCCGCGTGCCCGGTTCCAAAATGCTGCAGCAGTACTACCGCTTGGTGGGCGCCAACCCAACGCCAGTGGCCTGGGGCGAGACGCCTTCGGCCATCAAACAGGGTGTTGCGGACGCGCTTGACCCCTCAGTTGGAGCGCTGTTTGTATTTGGCTTCAAAGACATCCTAAGCCACGTCACCTTCACCCAAGCGGTTCCGGACAGTCAGGTTTATTCGATGAACCTGGAATGGTTCAACAGCCTGCCGGCGGATGTGCAGGAAGGCATCGAATGGGCTGGTGAGATGACCAGCGACCAGAACTTGGCCAAGGTGCCTTCGGCGCGGACCTATGCTATGGCCGAATTGCGCAAGGCCGGCGTGGAATTCCATAGCCTGAGCGAAGACCAGCTTGCCGAATGGAAAGCAGCAGGTGGCTATCAGCGCTCGGACTGGGACGAATTCAAGGTCGAACTGGCCGGCTCGATGGATGCCTTTGCCCGTCTGGAAGAAGCTGCCGGTACCATGGGCCGTCACTACGTCCACGACGCGTAAATCCGTCGCTGACCTCTGCAGGAGGCGCGATCGCCTCCTGCATCTTAGACACACTTGCGGACCCTCGCGACACGCACCACCCGTTGGTGACAGCGCCCAGGGGAGACCTTGATGAGAAACCTCTATGACCAGATCAACCACAACGCCGAGCGTTGGTTGTTGCTGGTGTTTTACACCATGCTTGTCGCCACGATGTTCATCGAGGTGCTTCGGCGCGAAATCTTCTCCTACTCCTCCATCTGGGGGGAAGAGATCGTAAGGTACTCTTTCATCTACCTTGCTTGGATCGGTGCCGCCGCAGCCGTGCGCGAGCGTGGGCACATTCGGATCGACGTGATCATGCATTACGTCTCGCCGCGACTCAAAGCACTGCTTTACCTATTCGGGGATCTGGTGATGGTCGCAGTGTCGATCGTTGCGCTGATTTATTCCTACGAGACAGTCCACGTTGCTGCCAAATACGGGTCTGTGACCGACGGCCTGAGGATCAGCCGGGTCTGGTTCCTGATGGCCGTGCCCTTTGGGTTTGCTCTGGTCCTGTGGCGTCTCGCCCAATCCATCCTGCGTGATATCGCAGACCTTCGTGCCGGTCGTCCCGTCTACGAAGGTGACAAGCTGTTCGACTGAAGGGACGCATCACATGCTTTGGAACCAGCTTGAACAGACCGTTGTACTGGGATGGGACTTTTACGGCCCTGTCATCCTTTTTGTTCTCCTTGTTGCTCTTGCTGTGCCTGTATGGGCGGCGATCGGGGCGGCCGCGACGCTCATGCTTGTCTGGTCGGGTGCACTGCCGCTTGGACTGGTCGGTGAAAAACTGTTTTCGGGCATCGATTTCTTTGCTCTGACTGCCGTACCCCTGTTTATCCTGACCGGAGACGTCCTGGTCCGTACCGGGCTAAGTCGAAAGTTTCTCGACGTGGCAGAAGCGTTGACACAGTTCGCCAAAGGCGGTTTCGGGTCAGCCACCGTGCTTGTCTGCGGGATGTTCGCCGCGATCTCCGGTTCGGACGCGGCAGGAGCAGCGGCTGTCGGTCGGATGACGATCGATCGGTTGGTCGAAAGTGGATATCCGCGCCCCTATGCCTGCGCTTTGGTCGCTGCAGGGGCCTGCACCGGCATCCTGATCCCACCCTCGATCGCCTACATCATCATTGGACTGGTGCTCGGCATATCTGCTTCGACACTGTTTCTTGCGGCGCTTATTCCCGGCATCGCAATCCTGATATCAATCCTGGCGACCAATATCATCATGAACCGGCTATACGGCTGGGAAGGTGGCGGAAATGTCAGCCTGGCCGAGTACTTTACAAACCTGGGCACCTCGCTGAAATCGGGATGGTATGCCTTCCTTGTGCCCGGCATCATCTTTTACGGCATTTTCTCGGGTCGTCTGACGCCGACCGAAGCAGGCGCAACCGCCGTGATCGTTACGATCATCATGGGGTTTGTGCTTCGCACGCTCAAACTCAGCGATTTCCCGGCCATGCTGGTCAGTTCGGCCAAGGTGAACGGCGTGATCCTGCCAATCATCGCGTTCTCGGCGCCATTGGCCGAGGCCCTGGCGATCATCGGCGTCCCACAGGGATTTGTGGCTGCGGCCACATCGGTAAGCGACAACCCCATGGTGCTGATCCTGATGATGGTTGGCATCCTGATAGCCGCGGGCTGCGTGATGGAAACCACACCGAACATCGTCATTCTGGCGCCGATCCTGAAGCCTTTGGCGGATGATATCGGAATGAACGAAATCCAGTTCTGTATCATGATGATCACAGCGCTGGGCGTGGGCTTCATCACGCCGCCGCTGGGACTAAACCTATTTGTCGTCGCGGGGATAACCGGCGAGTCAATCCTGAAGATTGCTTATAGAGCTGTGCCTTTCGTGGTCTTCATGCTGATTGTCACGTTGTTCATTGCCTACGTTCCGACAATCTCAACCCTCCTTCTTCCTGATATCTACAAATAGAAAAAACCATGCCCTTAGAATATCTGAAAAAAGCTACTCTCACCGCGAAAAGCGATGCCTCTGAAACGAAAGAGATCGTTCGCGAAATCCTCGACACCATCGAAGCAAGGGGCGATGCCGCTGCGCTGGAATATGCTGCCAAGTTCGACAAATACGACGGGGACATCCTGTTGTCAGACGACGAGATCGCCGCAGCTGCAGCGCTTGTGCCAGAAAAGCTCAAGCGTGATATCGAATTTGCACACAAGAACGTGAAACGCTTTGCCGAGGCGCAAAAAGACACCGTATCGAACTTTGAGGTCGAGGTCGTGCCGGGCCTGATTGCGGGTCAAAAGGCCATCCCTGTGGATGCCGCAGGCTGCTATGTGCCCGGTGGCCGTTACAGCCACATTGCCAGCGCGATCATGACCGTGACCACTGCAAAAGTCGCTGGCTGCAAGCACATCGTCGCCTGTTCGCCGCCGCGCCCCGACATCGGTATTGCACCGGCAATCATCTATGCCGCACATGTCTGCGGCGCAGACAAGATCCTTGCCATGGGCGGGGTCCAAGGTGTTGCAGCAATGACCTTTGGGTTGTTTGGGCTGCCCAAGGCAAACATCCTTGTCGGACCCGGCAACCAATTCGTAGCCGAGGCCAAGCGCATGCTGTTTGGTCGCGTTGGCATCGACATGATCGCGGGCCCAACAGACAGCCTGGTCCTGGCGGACGGTTCTGCAGATCCAATGGTCGTTGCGGCCGACCTCGTTGGTCAAGCCGAGCATGGGTACAATTCTCCTGTCTGGCTGGTGACCGACGATCGCACACTGGCAGAGGAAGTGATGCGCCTTGTTCCGGTTCTGATTGATGACCTGCCCGGCGTAAACCGCGACAATGCGACTGCCGCCTGGCGCGATTATGCTGAGGTCATCCTCTGCGCCGACCGCGAAGAAATGGCCGCGACATCAGACGACTACGCCCCCGAACACCTGACAGTGCAGGCCGAGGATCTGGACTGGTGGCTTGAGCGGCTCAGCTGCTATGGCTCATTGTTCCTGGGTGAGGAAACGACCGTGGCCTTCGGCGACAAGGCCTCTGGAACCAACCACGTCTTGCCGACATCGGGCGCGGCAAACTATACTGGTGGCCTGAGCGTTCACAAGTACATGAAGATTGTCACTTGGCAGCGCGCCACACGTGAGGGCGCGAAACCTGTGGCTGAGGCAACAGCGCGTATCGCCCGCCTTGAGGGCATGGAAGGCCACGCTCGTACTGCCGATATTCGTCTGAAGAAGTACTTTCCGAACGAAAGTTTTGATCTTACAGCCGAAGGGTAATTTATGACGACTTCAAATTTGTTCAGTGTCGCGGGCCGGGTGGCCTGCGTCACTGGCGCCAGCTCCGGACTTGGACGCCGTGCTGCCAGCGTTCTGGCGCAGGCTGGCGCCAAGGTCATAGGGGTTGCCCGGCGCGGTGATGCGTTGCGTGATTGGCAGGCCGAACACGGAGACCACTGCGCAGTGGTCGAAGCAGATGTGGCCGACCGAGGTTGTCTTGATCAAACCGTTGCGCAGATCGCGGCCCCATTTGGATCGCCGGACATCCTTGTTCATGCGGCGGGTCTGAATGCACGTCAACCGGCCGACGCCGTGACAGACGAAGGCTGGGATGCAACACTTGCGATCAACCTATCTGCACCCTTCTTCCTGAGCCAGGCTTTTGCGCCTGCCATGCAAACGAAGGGGTGGGGACGCATCGTGAACTTTGCATCGCTGCAATCCACACGTGCCTTTCCAGCCGGTATTGCCTACGGCGCCAGCAAGGGGGGCGTGGCGCAACTGACACGTGCCATGGCCGAAGCCTGGTCAGACCAAGGCATTACGGCCAATGCCATCGGACCCGGCTTTTTTCACACGGAACTGACCACTGCGGTTTTCGCAGATCCCGAACGCGCCGCCCGCAATGCAAGCCAGACCTGTATTGGCCGAAATGGTGAACCAGAGGATCTGGATGGTCCCTTGTTGTTTTTGTGCTCGGATGCGTCTCGCTATGTGACGGGTCAGATCCTGATGGTTGACGGAGGGTTTACAGCAAAATGAAGGCCTTGGTTTACGAAGCTCCGGAAACGCTCGCCTACCGCGACATGCCAGATCCCACCCCTGCGCCCGGCGAACATTTGATCCGAGTGCAATCGGTCGGGATCTGCGGATCAGACATGCATGCATACCTCGGTCATGATGATCGCCGGCCTGCGCCGCTGATCCTGGGCCATGAGGCAGCAGGCGTCATTGTCGGAGGACCCCGAGATGGCGATCGCGTGACCATCAATCCTTTGGTGACCTGTGGCGACTGTCCGGCCTGCGCAGCAGGGCGCGAAAACCTGTGCCCTGAACGGCAAATCATCTCTATGCCTCCGCGCGAAGGAGCATTTGCCCAGTTTGTCACCATGCCGGAAAGCAATCTGGTCACTGTCCCCGACACCGTCAGCCTAGACAAAGCGTCACTCGCAGAGCCTTTGGCGGTCAGCTGGCATGCTGCACGGCTTGCACTGGACGCCTTGCATCCCAGCATGGACCGGCGCGCGTTGGTTATCGGCGGCGGCGCCATCGGCTTGGCTGCTGCACTGGCGTTGCATGCGATGGACATTGACGATGTGACGGTTGTCGAACCGAACGCGGCCAGGCGGAGATTTCTGAACGACAGATGCGGGGTCAAATCTGTCGAGCGTCACGATCGCGCTACTCCGCTGGTGGTTGACGCCGTGGGATTTGCCGCAACCCGTCAAGTCGCCTCAGAACTTGCAAGTCCGGGCGGTGTCATCGCGCATATCGGGCTGGGCGAGGATATGGGCGGGCTTAACATCCGCAGAATTACATTGCAGGAAATCACCTTTATCGGAACCTACACCTACACGGCACAGGATTTCCGAGACACCGCACACGCCTTGTTTGACGGGCGTCTTGGCGCGTTGGATTGGCCGGAAACCCGTGATCTTGCGGACGGCAGCGCGGCCTTTCATGACCTGCGCAGCGGGCGTGTCGCCGCGCCCAAGATCATTTTGAACACATAGCGCCTGATCAGAGCGCCAAGACCTGAAGGAGACGAGAAAAATGTCAGAGATACCGCATTTGCTTGTGCATGAGCATTCCGACAACGTTGGTGTTGTTGTTGTAGAGGGGCTGACGGCTGGGACGGATATGTTGTGCTGTGTGACGCATGACAATTCGACGTTCCGTCTGACGGCAGGCGCGGATGTGCCGATTGGCCACAAGATTGCGCTTAAGGATCTTGCGACCGGCGACACCGCCACGAAGTATGGTGAGGACATCGGCAAGATCATCGCCGAGATCCCCAAGGGCGGTCA
>JAKVCP010000115.1 GCA_022448925.1 Paracoccaceae bacterium | reverse complement strand
GGTCTTCTTCCACGGAGCGTTCTTCGGTTTCGGATAGTGGCCTCGCGAACAGATTTCCTTCTGGAGATGGGCCGGAAAAAACATCCAGGACAAGTGTGTTCCCTGGGAGTTCAAATGCAACGAGGTGGCAGTTGCATTCGCTTTTGAGCGTCAAAAGCTGTTCGTCTGCATTCCAAACTAAATCTTGAAGGCGATCACGTGGGATGAGTTCAAAGGATCCTGATAAATCCAATGATATCCCAGAGCGCTTCAAAGCAAGCCCGAAGCCATCTTGCGTCGTTCCAGCGTTCCATTCGGTTGGGCTTTCGAAAACCATTGCGATCCGGGTGAAGGCCGCATGTTCGCCGGATTGCACGCGCACGATTTCGGCAAATGCAGAGTTAGTTAAACTCCACACTATTGCGCCGGCAGCAAGAAAACATGATCTGCTGCGCCTTGTCATGCCGCATCCTTTTGTTTGACCGCCTTTATTGCCTCTTCCAGTTCACTGTAGCTGGGGCGGCAATGACTTGGCGTGTTTTGGCGCCCAACTTCAATGCAGATGTTAGTCGCGTGGTTGTGGAGATTGGCCACCAGAACCTCACGGATAAGTTGGTAGAAGTGGCCGTCCTCTTCAGTGATTGTCTTCAACTTAGAGGCAAAAGGTCCAACCAACCCGTAGGCTAAGAATACCCCCAAAAATGTTCCCACAAGTGCGCCGCCGATCATTTTTCCAAGGATTTCAGGCGGCTGGTCAATGGATCCCATTGTTTTGATCACACCTAATACAGCGGCGACAATGCCCAAGGCTGGCAAGCCATCCGCTACAGTTTGGAGAGCGTGGCTGGAATGCATGGCATGGTGGTTGTTGGTTTCCATCCGCTTTTCCAAGACCTCTTCAACCTGGTGGGGGTCATCATAGTTCATGGATGCTGAGCGCATGGTGTCACAAATAAGGTCTATCGCTTCGTGATCATCGAGAATTTTCGGGTATCGTGAAAAGATTGCGCTTTCGCTGGGGGCTTCGATATGTTCCTCAATCGCGACTGGGTTTTGACGGGCCAACCGAACCAACTCGAAAAGGAGGCATAGCAGATCCCGGTAGTCATCGTGCTTCCAGCGCGCCCCTTTGAAGACCTTCCCAAGATCTTTCACCGTATGTTTGATCGATGACAAATCGTTGGAAATGACAAATGCCCCAACAGCCGCACCGCCTATCATCGTTATCTCGTAGGGTAACGACTTCAGGATGATTCCCATCTTGCCGCCAGCGGCCAGATAGCCGCCAAAAACCATAACAAAAATGATGATTATCCCGATGATACCGATCATTGCACTGTACCCTTGTGCGCTCCTACAAGGGAGCAGTATCGGGGCGACCACTTAAGAAAATCTGATTGAAAGCTAATCTGTTGGCGCGTCGAGGTTTCTTCCCGACAGAGTGAGGCTGATGGCATAGGCTTTTTCCGGTGAAAGGCCCGAAAGTATCTGCGCCGCACTTGCAGTTTGCATACGACCAAGGAAACCAGCCGCAAAACTGGGCTCCATCGTCTCAAAAAGAACGGCGGCGTCTTTGGGCTTCATGTTTTCATAAACCCTTGTGAGATTTTCGAGATCATTCTCTGCGGCGCTATCTGCGAGGGCCATTGTTTGGCGTAATGTCTCTTCTGCTGTTGCGAGTTCTTGGAGACGCGCATCGATTTCTTGAGAAAGTTTTTCAAGGGTCTTGTCGCGCAGGTCGAGTTCTTCTTCTCTGCGCGTCAAATCCTGTTCCCGCGCACGCAGACGAGCCAGAAGAATCCCAACGGTTTCCTCGTCATCAATCATAGGGGGCGCCGTTTCTTCAGTGATCGTAGTGCCGATCGCCATTGCGTTTGTGACGAAAGCCAATCCATCACCACTGCCAAGGCGCAATGCGATAGACCCGGTCAAGATCAAAATGATGATTGGTAAACTTGACCGCACTGGCCCTCGCTTGGCGCGTTTTCTGCTCACAATGCGGCCTCCACACTGCGGCGGGTGCGTGTTACGGCGCGGCTGCGTTTAAATGTGGGCTGTGCGGGCGTTTCCTGCAGGGCTGCCAGCATCAGTTCCAATCTGTCAGCGGCTTCTTCGGCACGTAATGTTGATTCTGACAGTGATTTTGATGACGCGCGCGCGCTGGCATGTGCTTGGTGCAGCGCTTTGCGCAGGTCGTCAACTTGCATGGAAAGCACAGCGACAGCTCCACCCATACCTTTTTCAAGGTCGGTGAACCTTGCCAAGCGGCGCGATAGTACGAAGCAATAGAGCGCGGCGCTAAAAGCCCCAGCGGCGAGCATAATATCTGCAATGAACGACATTCTGTCCCTCTTTTGTTCAATTCAGTACGAACTCTGATACCAACAGGTCTTTGACGAGGCCTTCACCAACAACCAATTGGACGCGCCTGAGCATTTGGGCGCGCAGTCGAATGAGCATTGTAGGATCGGAGAGCTCTTCCGGTCGGGTCGCGCGCAAATATCCGTTGAGTACGTCCATGACGCGCGGCATGAGCGCTTGGACCGTGTCTTCGGCTCCTGTATTCACCTCGAGGTGGCCGCGAAAACGTAAATGTGCAAGCGATTGCCCCGTCCCAAGTGAAACAACTAGCGGGTCAATTTCTACGAAAGTTGCCGTTAATGGCGTGGCAAGCGCCTCACTCTTTGTTCCACCCTCTCCACCACCCATTGAGCCTGTTTGAGATGCGGTGCCATTCTGTGTGCCGGCGACCGCTGCGCTGTTCTGAGAAGCCGCATCCGCGCCACCTACGAGGTCTTTAAGCAGCCCGGTATAGGACGCATAAAAGCCACCTGCGCCAAACGCGATTGCCGCCAAAAGGCCAAAAACCAAGGGTGTCTTGGACGGTTTTCCAGCGGCTTCGTGGGCGTTCCCGTCAATTTCTGTCTGTGCTTGTTTTTCGGCCACTGGCCTACCTCATTCAATAAAGCGACTGACAGTCTTATAGCTGCGGCTCAACTAACCGATTGTTAATCGCAATATCGCAAGGATGACCCACAACAGGGCAGAACGCCCAAACAGGTGGAGTGCGAACTTGCAAAACCTCCTTTCGGTCTGGAATGGACTTGATATGCGGCGCCGTGTGGTTTTGGCCCTGGCAACTGCAGCGGTATTTGTATCGGTGTTATTGATGTCACGGATGGCCGCGACACCGCAGATGTCACTGCTATTTGCCGGGCTGGATAGTACTGCAGCAGGTGAAATCGTCTCCTCACTTGAAAGCCAGTCAGAGCCCTACGAAGTGCGCGGCAACGGCATATATGTGGCCTCTGACCGCCGCGATGCGCTGCGTTTGAGCCTCGCGGCAGACGGGCTGCCAGCAACGGGTGGCGCGGGCTATGAGCTATTGGACACGCTGTCCGGCTTTGGCACAACAAGCCAGATGTTTGATGCTGCATATTGGCGGGCGAAAGAGGGTGAATTGGCTCGAACGATCGTGGCAGCGCCATTTGCCAAATCCGTCCGGGTACACATTTCGAATCGCTCGGCAGGACAACCTTTTCGGCAGGGCCCGCCACCTTCGGCTTCTGTCTTTGTAACGCCAGCCTCCGATGCAATTACGGCGGACCAATCACGCGCATTGGCTTTTCTGGTGGCGTCTGCGGTTGAGGGCTTGGATGCGGCCAATGTGGCTGTAATTGACGCCAGAACAGGTGCGGTTCTCTCCTTGGAGGAGACTGTGCCACTTTCCGAGGCAGGCGCAGATCGAGCCGATATTTTAAAAGCACGTGTTGAGCGCTTGTTGGCAGCGCATGTTGGCCAAGGGCGCGCAATCGTTGAAGTCTCAGTAGAGACGAACTTGGCCAGCGAACAGATCACTGAACGCCGATTTGATCCCGACAGCCGCGTTGCAATCAGCACCGACACGGAAGAGCGCTCGAGCCAATCCGCTGGTGATACTGGGGCTGTCACAGTTGCCTCTAACTTGCCCGACGGAGATGGCGCAGAAGGACAAGGCAGCAGCAGCCAAAACAGCGAAACGCGGGAGCGTATCAATTTTGAAGTGTCTGAAACGCAGCGCGAAGTCGTCCTCGCGCCTGGGGCCGTGACCCGGATTACAGTGGCTGTCCTCGTGGATGGTCTGATCGACGCGGCGACGCAGCAATGGCGCCCGCGCACCGAGGCAGAGCTGGCCTCTCTCCAAGACTTGGTCGCATCTGCTGTCGGTTTCAATGCTGATAGGGGCGACGTCATCACTCTAAAGTCGTTGGCTTTTCAGCCTGTTGAGCAACTTGGAACGCTGGCTGAGGCCTCATTGATGTCTGGGCTTACCCTCGATCTGACGCACTTGTTGCAGATCGTGATTCTAGCTTTGGTTGCCGTGACGATTGCCCTGTTTGTGATCAAACCACTCCTGATGAAGCCCCCCCTCCTGACAGCGACAGCTTTGCCGCCAGTCGATGCTGCGGATAGTGGTTCGGCGGAAAAGGGCCTTGGAGAGTTTGAGGAAATCTCTCCCTCCGCCTTTGATCTCGATAACTCCACAGGTGAGTTGGGCAGCGATTTCGATTTTGCAGGTGCAGGTGATTTTTCCCTGCCGGAGTTATCCGGATTCGACACAACCAACGAAGACCCGGTGGCCCGGCTGCGCAACCTGATTGAGGAGCGCCGGGATGAAACCGTTGAAGTCTTGCGCGGTTGGATGGACGACAAGAAGGAGAAGACTTGATGACCCGTCCGCTATTGCTGGAGAGCTTTGATGGAGTTCAGACGTCTTCCTCTGAGTCTGAAGCCGGCCTTGTAGAAGAGAAGTGGCTTGAGGCATTCGAGAAGGGCTACAAGGATGGCTGGGAGGATGCCGAAAGTGCACTCACCCGAAGGCAAGGCCATATCACCGACGCATTCGCGCAAAATCTTCAGGATCTTGGATTCACGCTCGGTGAGGCGCGCGCGGCTGTGCGAAAAGAAGTATCGGCGCTGCTAAAGGGCGTTCTTGAGACGATGTTGCCGGAAATTCTGCATCATCTGCTTGGTCCTCAGATTTTGTCTGAACTCGAAGCGTTCGCAGCGCAAAGCTCTGATGTTGTCATTGCAATTCATGTTTTCCCCGACCAGAGCGCTGCAGTCAGCCGTGCCCTGTCCGGAGTGGCGAACGCGCAAGTTCAGGTCGTTGCAGATGACAGCGTGGCCCTGAACACGGCTGTTCTCAAGTTCGCCGCGGCTGAGCGTGAAATCGATTTGAACGCGGCTCTTTTGGACATGGCAGAGACCCTTGCCCCTTATTTCGATGAACATGGACAATATGAGGAGACGGCATATGGCTGAACCAATGCAGAACCTGTCTGAGGAAACACCTTTTGGCCAGGTGCCCGTGGAAATCACTGTGTCAGTCGGCAAGGCGCGGCCTCGTATTCGCGACCTACTTGATCTCGCGCCCGACGCGATTCTGCCCTTGGATCGGAATATTGATGACCCTGTGGAATTGTATGTTGGTCAGAGGCTTATTGCCCGTGGTGTGCTGGAGGAATCCGAGGACGAGGGTGCCGGGCGTTTGCTGGTCAGGCTGACTGAAGTGGCAAAAGGTGGGGCCGGACTCTGACCCGCGTTTCTTTGCATATTACACTTACGGTAGGCGTCTTCCTCCTGATGAGCCAGAGCGTGCTGGCGCAGGGGATCTCGATCGAAATCGGCGGTGAGGGCAGCAGCTTTACAGCGGCCAGCCTGCAACTGATTGCTTTGATCACAGTTCTGAGTTTGGTGCCGGCGCTGGCCGTGATGATTACGTGTTTTCCGTTCATCGTGACGGTTCTTTCGATCCTGCGGCAGGGAATCGGATTGCAGCAAGCGCCGCCCAATATGTTGATCGTCACCCTTGCTCTCTTCCTGACCTATTTCGTGATGGATCCGGTGTTTCAGGAAGTCTGGGCAACGGCTATCCAGCCCCTTACGGAACAACGTTTGGAGTTAGGGGACGCAATCACTCGTGCGCTCGTGCCATTCCGGATTTTCATGGCGGATCGGGTGGCTGCTGACACTCTGGAAACACTGGCCGCGCTTCGGCCTGCCAGCGCTGAGTATGAAACGTTGCCCCAGGCGCCCTTGTCGCTGCTAGTGCCCAGTTTCCTGCTCAGTGAGTTGGAACGGGCCTTTCAGATTGGGTTCCTCATTTTTCTGCCCTTTCTCATCATCGATCTTGTGGTGGCTGCTGTGCTGATGTCGATGGGTATGATGATGGTGCCGCCCGCTATGGTCTCGCTGCCGTTCAAACTGGCGTTCTTCGTGGTGGCCGATGGATGGAGTCTTATTTCCAGCGCCCTCGTTCGGAGTTATTTCTGACGACTTAAGGTGCTGCGACGCGGATCATCCCAAAACCCAGGCACACCAAAGATTGGGCGCGTTAAGATTGACGGTGCCCAATAAAGAATTGTGCTGCATGACTTTCGGCGCGCGCATGTGGAG
>JAKVCP010000114.1 GCA_022448925.1 Paracoccaceae bacterium | reverse complement strand
CACGGCTACATTGAAGAATGGGGCATGTCTCAGTACACCCGTGATGCGCGTATCGCGATGATTTATGAAGGCGCAAACGGTGTTCAAGCGCTGGACCTTGTGGGTCGGAAACTTGCGCAAGACGGCGGCAAGCATGTCATGGCCTTCTTTGAACTGGTCAAGAACTTCTGCAAGGAAAATGCCGATATTTCTGAGGACTACACCAAGGACTTTATTGAGCCGCTGAAAGCTGCGTCCAAGGATCTGCAGTCTGCGGGCATGTTCTTCATGCAGAACGGCATGAAAAACCCGAACCACGCGCTGGCGGGGTCCAATGACTTCATGCACATGTTTGGTCACGTCTGCCTTGGCCTGATGTGGGCAATGATGGCGAAATCCGCGCAAGCAGCCCTTGACGCAGGCACCACCGATGCAGACTTCTACGACACGAAGATTGCAACCGGTCGCTACTATATGGCGCGTCAGCTCTGCTCGACCAAGCTGCACCTGGCCCGGATCGAAACCGGCGCCGACACGGTGATGGCTCTGGACGCGGAACAGTTCTGATCCACCGAAAATGGGCGTGCCAGTTGCGGCGCGCCCATGCTGACCGGGCGCTTTGAGAAAAAGGATTTCAAAATGCCCAAACGTTTCAAACTGACTCGCCGTTTCCCGGTCGCCATGACCGAGGATGGCTATCGACGCCTGAAACGTTTCGCCCAAGAGGCGGGTCTGGACGAGGGAGAGGCCCTGTCGTTCCTGTTCGAGAACTTCGACAGCGTGACCGACAGCGAAAACCTCCCCCACCGGCTGCGGCTGTTCAACGCCGAGCTGGACGCACGAAAACGTTAGGCGCCGCCACAGGCGCCTCACGTTTGGACCGGTGATGCGGGATCTGATTGCCAGAGGGAGGGCGAAGACGTGACCATCAAACTGCAGTGTTTTGGCGAAAGCGGCCATTCTTATAAGGCGGCACTGGGGCTTGAGCTCAGCGGGCTTGATTGGGAACCCGTCTATGTCGATTTCTTCGGTGGCGAAGGGCGCACATCCGAATTTCGCGATGTAAACGTCATGGGCGAATGCCCGGTGCTGACCGATGGAGATCTGACGCTCAGCCAATCCGGTGTGATCCTGCAATATATCGCGGATAAAACAGGCAAATTCGGCGGCAGAGAGGCCGAAAAATATGACGTGCTGCGCTGGGTTCTGTGGGACAACCACAAACTCTCCAGCCAAGTCGGCATGACACGCTTTCTGATGAACTTTCTGCCCGAAGACAAACGCCCGGCTGAGGTCATAACCTTTATGCAGGGCCGCCTGAAGGCCGCGTGCGCCACGCTGAACACACACCTAGAAGGGCGCGACTGGATTGTGGGCGAAGGGCTGACCGCCGCTGACATTTCCTGCTGCAGCTACCTTTATTATCCAGAGCCCTTTGGTTTTGACCGCTCTGAGTACCCCAATATCGACGCCTGGCTCACGCGCATTTCCGAGACGCCCGGCTGGAAACACCCCTATGACCTGATGCCCGGCAATCCGTCGGATCGAGCTTGAGGAGAACAATATGACCGAAGCTTATATCTATGACGCTGTGCGTACCCCGCGCGGCAAAGGCCGCAAGGACGGCAGCTTGCACGAGGTGACCTCTGTCGCCCTGTCCGCGCAAATGCTGAACGCGATCAAAGATCGCAATGACCTTGGCACCTCGGGCATCGAAGACGTGATCTGGGGGAATGTGACACAGGTCATGGAAAACGGCGGCTGTCTGGCGCGGGCCTCTGTGCTGCTGTCCGACTTTGACGACAGCGTTCCGGGTCTGGCGATCAATCGTTTCTGCGCGTCTGGCATGGAAGCTGTGAACCTTGTTGCAAATCAGGTCAAAGCAGGCGCAGGTGACGCGTACATCGCCGGTGGCTGTGAAATGATGTCCCGTGTGCCAATGGGCTCTGACGGGGCTGCAATGGCCGTGGATCCGCGCCTCGCGATGGGCACCGGGTTTATGCCGCAGGGCGTATCCGCAGACCTGATCGCGACTGAATACGGCTTTTCCCGCGAAGACTGTGACGCCTTTGCCGCGCAATCCCAAGCGCGCGCTGCCGCCGCATGGGAAGACAACCGCTTTGAGAAATCCATTGTGGCAGTCAAGGATATCAATGGCCTGACCATTTTGGACCGCGATGAATACATGCGGCCCGGCACCACTGCCGAGGATCTGGGCAAGCTGAATGCCTCTTTCGCGATGATGGGCGAACAGATGCCCGGCTTTGACAAGGTTGCGATGCTGAAGTACCCGCATCTGGAGAAAATCACCCATGTGCACCACGCCGGCAACTCTTCTGGCATTGTGGACGGGGCCACCGCATTGCTGATCGGGTCCAAAGAATACGGCGAAATGCACGGGCTGACCCCGCGTGCGCGCATTCGCTCCACCGCGAAGATCGGGTCTGAACCGACCATAAACCTGACAGGTCCGGTACCCGTGACCGAAAAGATCCTGAAAGACAGCGGCATGTCCATCAACGACATCGACCTGTTTGAAGTGAACGAAGCTTTCGCAGCGGTCGTCCTGCGCTTCCTGCAGGCGTTTGAAGTGGACGACGCCAAAGTCAACGTCAACGGCGGCGCAATCGCCATGGGCCACCCGCTGGGCGCAACCGGTGCGATGATCATTGGCACCCTGCTCGACGAGCTGGAGCGTCAGGACAAAGAAGTCGGCCTCGCAACCTTGTGTGTTGCCGCTGGCATGGGTGCCGCAACCATCATCGAGCGCGTCTGAGCGATTAGGACGGGAGACTAAGAATATGACCGATTTCAAATATGCAGTAGACGCCGACGGTGTGGCCGTCATCACCTGGGACGCCGAAGGTAAATCCATGAACGTCCTGACCCGCGAAGCTTTTGCGCTGGTTGAGGAATATGTGGATCGCGCATTGGGCGATGACGCCGTCAAAGGCATCGTCATCACCTCGGGCAAGAAAGACTTTGCCGGCGGCATGGATCTGAACGTTCTGGCCACCATTCGCGACGAGTCCGGCGACAATCCGGCGCAGGGTCTGTTTGACTTCACCATGAACGGCCACCGCATCCTGCGCAAGCTTGAGCGCGCGGGCATGGAAGCCAAGACCAACAAAGGCGGCAAGCCTGTGGCCTGCGCCATCAATGGCACCTGCGCCGGTATCGGCACCGAGATCGCGCTGGCCTGTCACCACCGTGTGATGACCTCCAACCCCAACGCCAAAATCGGCTTGCCGGAGATCCTGCTCGGTATCTTCCCAGGCGGCGGCGGCACCATGCGCTACTCCCGCATGGTAGGTGCGGTTGCAGCGGCCCCCGTCCTGCTGGAAGGCAAGATGATGGAGCCGAAGAAGGCGAAGTCCGCGCAGCTGGTTGACGCCATTGCCGATGACCCGCTTGCGGCGGCAAAAGAATGGGTTCTGAACGCGAGCCCTGCGGATATCGTCAAACCTTGGGACGCGAAGGGTTTCAAATTCCCCGGCGGTGCGCCGTATCACCCTGCGGGCTTCATGAACTTTGTCGGTGCATCTGCCATGGTGGCTGGCAAGACCCAGAATGCCTTCCCGGCACCCAAAGCGCTGCTGTCGGCGATCTATGAAGGCGCGCTGGTCGATTTCGACAACGCCCTGAAGATCGAAGCACGCTGGTTCACCCACGTGCTGATGAACCCGTCGTCCTCTGCGATGATCCGTTCGCTGTTCCTTAACAAACAGGCGCTGGAAAAAGGCGCGGTGCGTCCCAAAGGCATCGAGGACCAGTCTGTCAAGAAAGTCGGCGTTCTTGGCGCAGGCATGATGGGCGCGGGCATCTCCTTGGTGTCGGCTATGGCCGGTATCGAGGTTGTGCTGATTGACCGTGATCAGGCGGCTGCGGACAAAGGCAAGGCCTACACTGAGGCCTATCTCGACAAGGGGATGAAACGCGGCAAGGTGACCGAGGACAAGAAAACCACCGTGCTGTCCCAAATCACCGCGACCACCGATCTGGACGCGCTGAAAGGCGCCGATCTGATCATTGAGGCCGTGTTCGAGGACATGAGCGTCAAAGCCGAGATGACCAAAAAGGTCGAGGCCATCGTGGGTGAGGACTGCATCTTTGCCTCCAACACCTCCACCCTGCCGATCACCGAACTGGCCAAAGCTTCCGCGCGTCCTGTGCAATTCATCGGCATCCACTTCTTCTCTCCGGTAGAGAAGATGCTGCTGGTGGAGATCATCAAAGGGGCAGAGACAGGCGACCGTGCCACCGCCAAGGCGCTGGATTACGTCCGTCAGATCAAGAAAACCCCGATCGTTGTCAACGATGCGCGCTTCTTCTACTGCAACCGCTGCATCTTGCCTTACGTCAACGAAGGCGTGCGCATGATCACCGAAGGCGTCTCTCCGATTCTGATCGACAATGCCGCACGTCAGCTGGGCTTCCCGGTGGGGCCTGTGCAACTGACCGACGAGACTTCTATTGACCTCGGCGCGAAGATTGCCCGCGCCACCAAAGAAGCCATGGGCGACACTTACCCCGAAAGCCCGGCCGATGATCTGATCTTCTGGATGGAAGCCGAGGGTCGTCTGGGACGCAAGGCGGGTAAAGGCTTCTTCGACTATGATGCCAAGGGCAAGCGCGTTGAGTACTGGAAAGGTCTCGCCGACAAATATCCGGTCGCAGCCGAGCAGCCCGACATCATCGAGGTCCAGGAACGTCTGATGTTCGCGCAGGTTCTGGAAGCTGTGCGTGCGCTGGAAGAAAACGTTCTGATGGACATCCGCGAAGGGGACGTTGGCGCGATCTTGGCTTGGGGCTTTGCGCCGTGGTCCGGCGGCCCGCTGAGCTGGCTCGACATTATCGGCACGCCTTATGCCGCCGCGCGTTGCGACCAGCTGACCGAACAGTACGGTGAGCGTTTCACCTGCCCGCCGCTGCTGCGTGAGATGGCGGAGAAAGGTCAGTCTTTCTATGGCCGTTTTGCGCCGGCAGAGGAAGACGCCGCCTAACCCCCCCCTTCCGCAAAAAATGAAAGGGCGGCCCCTTTAGCCGCCTTTTTTGCACCACATCTTCCGTCATCCCAAGCCGCCCAGTTGGGCCGCCAACAAGGAAAAACCCCGCAACCCTTGGGCTACGGGGACGGTTTCGGGGACCGGTTTTGTCTGTTGCCCACCGCCTTACATTCTGTAAGGGGGGCACGCCCGCCAATGTCTTCTGTGAGTGGTGGTCGGCGGGACTTTGTTGGTTTCAACTTCCGTCAGGAAAAAGCGTACTGCGGGGCACCGTGGCCGCCATTGCCGGTAACTGCCGGTGTCCAAAAGCTTTCCTCGGTAATCATGTCAATCACCAGCTCGCGCGCCTGAGAGGTGCCAAGCACAGTGTAGATATTGCCATCTGACGCCGCCAACTGGACGGCATCCATCTGCGCCGGGCAAAAGGCCAGAAGACCCGCTTCAATGTAGACCACTTCGTCTTCGTCAAAGGTCAGGGTGACCAGCTCCATCGAGACCTGCATCGGCGCGCGGGAAATCCCGTGGTATCCTTCAAGCGCGCAGGCCGGAACCACCGCAAAGGGATCGCCCAGAGCATCTTCGAGAAGGTCATGTTCGATCAGAACACCTTGGTCTGCGCGCAGCCAAAGCGGGCTGCGATTGTCAAGCGCATCGCGGGGCACATAAACGGCCGACATATTGGCATTTTCGCAGCGGTCATCAATGAATTTGGTTTCGCGGCGCACGCCTTGGATCGGACGCATGCCATGATCAAAGGTCAGAACCATATCGCCGGGTGCCAGGTCTTCAACCGCGCGCCAGCCCTGAGCCGTGGCGACCAAAGTTCCTGCGATAAAACCAGGGTGTCCAGTTGCAACCATGTCGTGGCGGGTGGTGAACCCTTCTGCGATCGGTGAGGCAGATTTCTTTTCGAACCAATCAAACATGTTTACGTTCCTTTCAACCCTAGGACAGCTTCTGTGTCGGCCTGTCCCGTGGGAACCGTTCTAGCAAACCACGTCAGGCAATGCGTGTGCGCTTAGGGAGCGCGGCACCCTCAACGGAATAGTGGGAATTCGTTAAAAGAGTATTCAAATTGGCCAATATCATCTGAGCAGGCCCGAGATACTGCGTCAAACGCCTGTTCCGTATAGTACTTTCGCCAATCCCGGTGACGAGACGACTCGTTCACCCGTGGCAACTCAAAAGAAAACCCAAGGTGATCAAACAACGGTTGGGCGTCCTCGGCAAAATTTTCCAGCCGAATGTACAGATCACAGTGCTCCTGCCCGTCTGATTGCCGCATATACGAAGTAAAGGGGTTGGCCGTCAGGCTAGCTGCAACCTGTGGGTGAGAAACAAAACTCTCAAACGACAGGCTTTGGGCCAAAGGTACAACCGGATGGTCAAACCGCTGCGCACGCAGCCAGTGATAATAACTCACCACCCGGTCGTAGG
>JAKVCP010000113.1 GCA_022448925.1 Paracoccaceae bacterium | reverse complement strand
CGCCTTTCACAATGCCTGTCGTCACCGTGGGTCGGTGCTGTGCAAGTCTGCTAAGGGAACCAACCCCAAGATCGTTTGTCCCTATCACCAATGGACCTATGAGTTGGATGGTCGTCTTTTGTGGGCGCGGGATATGGGGCCGGACTTCGACGCCAGCCAGCATGGGTTGAAGCCGGTGCATTGCCGGGAACTGCACGGTCTGCTCTACATTTGCTTGGCTCAGGTCGCGCCGGATTTCGACGCTTTTGCGGACATGGCGGCGCCCTATCTTGCGGTGCATGATCTCAGCAATGCCAAGGTCGCGCATGAGACGACCATCATCGAGAACGGCAATTGGAAGCTGGTTTGGGAGAACAACCGCGAATGCTACCATTGCGGTGGCAACCATCCGGGCTTGTGCCGGTCGTTCACGGATGACCCGACCATCACGGGCATTGAGGAAGGCGTGAGCCCCCCGCATTTGCAAGCGCATTTCGACAAAATGGAAGCGCAAGGCTATCCGTCTCAGTTCCGTATGTCCGAGGACATGCAGTTCCGTTTGGCGCGGATGCCTCTGCTGCCTGGTGCAACGAGTTTCACCATGGATCTCAAACCAGCGGCCGCCAAGATCCTGGGACGCGTCCAAGACCAAACGGCCGGAACATTGCTCAAGTACCACTACCCGACCACTTGGAACCACTTCCTGCCAGATCACTCCTTGGTGTTCCGCGTCACGCCTCTGACAGCGACCACCACAGCTGTCACGACGAAGTGGTTGGTGCACAAGGATGCCGTTGAGGGCGTTGACTATGACCTGACGCGACTGACGGAGGTGTGGCTCGCGACCAATGACGAAGATCGCCAAGTGGTGGAAGACAACCAACTTGGCATCAACTCGCCTGCCTATGAGCCCGGACCGTACTCACCGGTGCATGAGACGGGGGTGATGGGATTTGTTGATTGGTACTGCAATACGATGACCAAGCGATTGGGTCCTGTCACATTGGCGGCGGAGTGATCCCATGAACGATATGTCACGGATCCCGGCCCGCGCGATTTGGTCGGATGATGAGATGTTGGAATGCGTCTCCGTCATCCCCGAAATCCCAAACACAGCGACCTTTACGTTCCGGGCCCCCTCGGGCGCGCTCTTTGATTTTTTGCCCGGACAATTCCTGACGCTGGAGATCCCGGCCCCGAGCGGTGTGGTGCATCGCACCTACACGATCTCATCTTCGCCATCGCGGCCTCGGTCGATTTCCATCACGGCCAAAGCTCAAGACAACAGCATTGGAACGCGGTGGATGCTCGACAACCTCGCCCCCGGCGTTCGGATCAAAGCCATAGGACCAGCGGGTATTTTTTCGCACCTGAACCATGAGGCCGACAAATACCTGTTCATTTCGGCTGGGTCGGGGATCACCCCGATGATGTCGATGACCACCTACATGTTCGATCTCGGCAGCGAGCCGGATCTTGTCTTCGTCAATTGTGCGCGCAGACCCGGCGAAGTGATCTTCCGTGAACGGCTTGAACACATGGCGTCTCGCGTGCCGGGCATTGATCTCAAATGGGTGGTAGAAACACCCGATCGCTACAAACCCTGGACGGGGTTTCAAGGGCAATTCAATCAGTTGATGTTGGGCCTCATGGCCCCCGATTACCTAGAACGGGAGGTCTTTTGCTGCGGTCCCGAACCCTTCATGCAAGCCGTACGTGAGGCATTGCAAGGTCTGGGCTACGACATGGACCGCTACCATCAGGAAAGCTTCCACGCGCCGACGGAATCTGAGGCGGACGTGCCGGAACTGGATGATGTTATCCCCGACGAAGACACCCGCGCGGAAGTGACGTTCGCGGCGTCGGGCGTGACGGCTAAAGTTGCAGAAACCGAGACAATCCTGGCGGCAGCAAAGGCCAACGGGCTCAACATCCCGTCCGGCTGTACCTTTGGGGTCTGCGGGACCTGCAAGGTTCGCAAGACCAGCGGCGATGTCCACATGGTCCATAACGGGGGTATTTCCGAAGATGACATTGCCGAGGGCTATATTCTCGCCTGTTGCTCGAACCCTATTGGAAAGGTCTCCGTCGATGTTTGAGCAAGATCATACCGCCGCACCGTGTTACCCTGCATGCTCAAGCTGCCGATGAAGGGGACGCGCTATGCTTCTACAACGCACCATCTCGCAGCTTGATGTGGGATACGTCCCAGACGATGTCGCAGAACACATCGGCCACTTGGGCTATGCGCAATGGCTGGGCGGGCTGAAAGGCACGCTCGGCTACCGTGACGAGGCCATGCGCGCCTACGCCAAGGCGTCGCCGTTTATGCGCAGCTCCCCCGCCGTGGCCGTCTTTTGCCAATTGTTGGTGGCGTCCACCGTCATGCCACCGTTGGTCTTGGATCTAAAGCTACCAAAACCATCCCGCCGCGGCGGGGCCAAGGCGCGGCGCGGCGCGTATTAGACGATGCGCGTTTTCCCACCAGAGCGTATCGTGTGCCTGACCGAAGAAACGGTCGAAACGCTCTATCTTCTGGGCGAAGAAGATCGCATCGTCGGCGTGTCCGGCTATGCGGTCCGCCCGAAAAGGGTGCGCAAAGAAAAGCCACGCGTCTCGGCCTTCACATCCGCCGACATTCCGAAGATCCTCGCGCTGCAGCCTGATCTCGTCCTGACATTTTCCGATCTACAGGCGGACATCGCCGCAGAGTTGATCCGCGCAGGCGTGGCGGTCATGGCCTATAACCAAAGAGACATCGCAGGTATTCTGTCTATGATCCGCCACCTAGGGGCCACTGTGGGTCAAGGGCGACGAGCTGCGCGTTTGGCGGACCATTATGACCAACGACTGGCGACCATATCCGCAAAAGCCCAGCAGCGTCCGCGCCTCAAAGTGTATTTCGAAGAGTGGGACGACCCGATGATCTCGGGGATCCAGTGGGTGTCGGAGCTTGTTGAAATTGCGGGTGGCCGTGACGTTTTTCCCGACCGCGCATCCCAAGGCGCCGCAAAGGATCGCTTTGTCACATCAAACGAGGTGATTGCCGCCGCCCCAGACGTCATCCTTGCGTCGTGGTGCGGCAAGAAAGTGCGCTCCGAGAAGATCGCCGCGCGCAAGGGCTGGGACAGCATTCCTGCTGTGCGCGACAGTCGTATCGTCGAGATAAAGTCACCGCTCATCCTGCAACCGGGGCCCGCGGCGTTGACCGATGGGTTAGATGCGATACTTGCCGCTTTGGCCCCAAACAAAGAGGTTTTGTCATGACGATCGCAAGTCCCTGCACAGGCGTGTGCAAACTCGACGAGGCAACGGGCTGGTGCCTTGGATGCGGTCGAACCGGCGACGAAATGGATGGGTGGCCAAACCAGACAGAGGCCGCGCGCCAAGCCGTCTGGGACGAGATCCCCGCGCGGCTCACCCAGTTGGGCGTGGCTTGCCGCCGTCTTGCCTGGACAACCGAAGAGATCCGTTCCTTCGTGATGGCGACTCTGACCGACGGCTCTGGCACTTGGGTCATGGGTGTCGTGGGCGCGGTCGCGGAGTTTACGGATGGCGGCGAAGGCACCAGAGTGAGCCTCGACGGTGACGCCATCACTGCGCATACGCGAAATGGCGCCATCCGGATGGTGATAAACGATGATGTTCGCGCGCTTACCTTTGATCAGCCGAAGTTGAATAGGGAGCCGAGAACGATCCTGGCCGTCAAACGTGAGCGTGGGCGCCTTCCCCTGGCGCCAGGCGTGAGCGATCTTGGAGGCGATGCCAAGGCGCTGATCAAGGAAACCGACGCACGACTTTTTGACCTTGGGCTCGGGCGCAAAGAAGGGCGTTTCTGCGTCCGGGTGACTGGCGGCCGTGCGCAAGAAGCGCTCGGCGGTGCGTTGGGGTTGCCATTTGCAGACGCCTTACCACAGATCGGTGGTCCTTTGGTGGCGGAAAGCCCGACGCGCGTCGTGGAAAGCGCATTAGGGCGCATCGAGGTGCAGGGCCAAATCCCGCCGCCCACCGCGAAATCACCGGCGGGTCCGCACACACATCTTTTGCAGGACCGTCTGGCAACAGAGCGCGCGTTGCCCGTGGGTATGGACTTGCCCCGCGCCTATCTTCCAGGTGCGATTTTCTACCCAGCAGCTTGACCAGAGAGAGGCGTTGCAAGTCCGACCCTTGCGCCGACAATCTGCAATGCGATCAAGGACACAAAGGCGAGGGCATTGGTCCAAAGGATGAACCAGACGACGCTGGGGGCAAAAGCCGATGCCATGCCGCCAAGGATGAGACTGGCGAGAAACACGACACCTTGTTGCGCACCCCATGCGGCCAAGAAGGCCACCGCCGGCCCGATCATAGCGTGCGCGCCCACCGCGTGGCGCATCGCCAACACAGCACCGCAAACCGCGGCAAGCGCTGACGCCCCCAATGCAACGCCCCAAGCCATCGTCATCGCGTCGAGCGGATAGCCCAGATACCCGAACCCTATGGCTTGATTGGCCAGCCAACCCGCTCCAGCAAGTAACATTGCATCCCGTGGGGGCAGCGTGAGGGCCGCAACTGCCCCAAGCGCCGCAAAGGGCATGCCACAGGCCAAAGCGAAGCTGAACAGGATCGCTGCAGCAATGAGTCCGGCGCCCCAAACAGGTGGTTTGCGAAGAACACTCTCGGTCATTTGCCAGCCCTTTTCTAAAATTCGGGGAATTATCGTTTTCTCAGTGCTCGCAATCCTAGTCGCTTTCTCCCAATTGACAAATAAGACGCAATCGCCTTCTGTTCGGGTGTCAGCATGGTCGCCACTTTTCGGTGGCGCTAAGAGGGAATGAGGTGCGGGGGATGACCCCAAGGCCTCAATTGCCCCCGCAACTGTAGGCGGAGCGCTGGCACCTGTTACACCACTGAGCGCCTCGGCGTTTGGGAAGGTTGGTGCCCGCATTGCCCCGCAAGTCAGGAGACCTGCCTGCTGATCAATTTCGATCAACCAGGCGGGGTGACCTGGAAGGAGTGGACCGATGCAAGACGCCGTCTCGGCGATATTTCCAGTGTGCATCTCAACCGCCGCTTGGCGTGGCCCACAAACCTGCCCCCGCCACAAAACGAGGCGGGACGCATGCAGGACGCACATCTAACGCTTTCAATCTGTTTGCGCTGCCGAGACGGGCGTGAAACACGTGACACCGATTTGGACCAGCGTGGGGGACGGCGGTTATCGCGGGCGGTGGCCGCGGCCTTTTCGGGCAGCGAAGCGGCACAGCTTGGCGTCGCGCTGCGCGGCGTCAATTGCATGAGCCAATGCAAGCGCCCGTGCACAATTGCGCTCTCTGGCGAGAACCGCTTCACCTACCTTTTTGGCGATCTCGACCCTGAAATCGGCGCTGGGGATGTGCTTGCTGTTGCCGCGGCCTACGCCAAGTCGGAAACGGGTTTCCTGCCGCGCAATGCACGTCCCGACGTCCTGCAAGCGGGCATTTTGGGCCGCATCCCGCCACAGCACATCACGGACGACCTGGTCGAATCCATCCCGCTGCCACCTTCCCATCACACAAAGGAGAATGATCCCAAATGACAAATGTCCCAGTCAGACGGCGGCTTTGAGCACAGCTTGCCGCAGACAGGCTTTTGGCAAGGGGTGCGTGCGCCCAAGACGTGACTATTGGCTTGGGTCGTCTTGTGCTTGGTGCGACCGCCGGCAGCGTCTGAACGTTGCGCCGCATGCCAATTCATGCCCCGCAGTTTCCAGCAACGGGAACAAGATCGCTCTGAACATACTCGACCGTTAAGGGGGCAAGCCCCGCTTGTCAGACTGTCGTCGAAAAGGTCGTTTGCATGTTAATGTGATCTGCGTATAGCTTCTTCTGTCTGTGAACAGGGCCTACGGCTTCTGTCTGCCATCTCGGCGTCAGTACTGTCATGCTCGGGCGCCTCGGTTAAGATCATTGAAGCTGAGGGGGTGTTTTGGCCCAACCCGAAGAAAGGGCTGGACCAAGATCAGTATTGTCTTATGCCGATACGATTTTCCCAGGCAACGAATTCACTGTCAGTGTTTCGTCTGGCCGGAAGTGAATGACAGACCGAATGGACTCGCCCGCCTTGAGCAGGTCAAAGGCAGTGTTGATCTGCTCGTGGTGCATATGGTGCGTGATGTAAGGGTCAACATCAAAATCTCCGCGCAGCCATTCGTCTACCATACCCGGAAGTTGGCTGCGGCCCAATACGCCGCCAAATGCGGTTCCGCGCCAGACGCGACCAGTCACCAGCTGGAATGGCCGAGTGGAAATTTCTTGGCCAGCACCAGCCACGCCAATAACGGTGCATTCGCCCCACCCCTTATGGCAAGCTTCCAGAGCTGACCGCATAAGCTCTACATTTCCGACGGCCTCGAATGTGTAGTCCAACCCGCCATTGGTCATTTCGATCAGAACTTCGTGGATCGGCGCAGAATGATCTTTGGGGTTCACACACTCGGTCGCGCCAAGCGATTTTGCGAGTGGGAACTTGTTCGGGTTCACATCGATCCCGATGATGCGCGCTGCCCCTTTGAGAACGGCACCTTGAATCACA
>JAKVCP010000112.1 GCA_022448925.1 Paracoccaceae bacterium | reverse complement strand
CTTTGATTCCTTTTCATTAAACAGGTCCATATAAGAAATTATACTGGACAGACATATGCGCAGCCGCAGCGAAGTGGCGCTTTGTCCGCAAAGCGGTCATTCGGGGTTCATCGAGTCAATTACCGCTTTGCGGGACCAAGCAGACGAAACAGGCGGGAAAGTGGGACAGATTTTGGAAACTTGAGCACTGAGGTGCCCTATGACTCGTCAGGCTCGACTGCAGCGGTAGTACAATGCAATCAAAACAAAGACGCTAACGCCCATAGTCCAGAGCGGAGCTCCTGGGGTGTGCGTATGAATCGGCCCTGTGCCATGGGCAAATGCAGGAGTGGCAATAGAGAGCCCGAGCAAGAGCTGGATCAGATACTTCATAGGTCTTCGTCTTTCTGCTTGGTGGAGAGGAACTCACGAATGTCGAGCAATGATTTTTCGTCTATCGACACGTAAACAAGTGACATGTTGGTCCTTTCGGCGACCATCTCGCCGGGGAAGGCAAGGTAACTAAGCTCGCGCGACCCAAAAGATGGCGAAGCTGTGCCGACCTGCCATTCCGTTTTGAGTTGGACATCCACCAGTTTCAGGGGCTTTTCGCCACCTTTTCCCGGGCGCTCAAACGGGACACCTGCCAACCTGAGATAGGCCGTTTTGTCTGCCGCGTGGATGAAGCCATCAATGAATTGAGTCGCTAGAACCTGAAGCTCTGCCGCTTCGTCTTCAGGCGGCAAATGGCTGTGAAGGTGATCGTCATGATGATGGTTATGGCCGATGTGACCATTCACGATATCATGTGGCATTGGACCACCTCTTCCCTTGAAATTCGCCGTGCGGGATGGTCACCGGTTTGTCGATATGAGTTTTGTGTGTCCCAAGGTTTCCAGACGCGACCAAAGACCCCAGAACGTCTACGATCACCCGCGTTCCCATCAGTGCGGTAATGTCCGACGTATCGTATGGCGGAGAAACTTCGACGAGTTCCATTCCGCATATGCCTTCGGCGGCAACTTTTGAGGCCAGTGCGAGCGCTTCGCGCGGAAGGAAGCCACCGGGTTCGGGCCAGCCGGTGCCGGGAACAAATCCACAATCGATCGAGTCGATGTCGAAGGACATGTAAACCATATCGACACCATCCCAGGCCATCTCGAGTGCCATCTCAGCGGTCTTGTCTATACCCATCTTTTCCATGTCGGACATAGTGATGATGTTGGTTTCACGCTCACGCGCTACCTTCACCGCCTCACGCGGCACCTGCCAACCGCCAATGCCGACCTGGACGAGGTTCTTGGCGGGAACGTTGGGGAGGTTTGTCGAATGGAACCACGGCGTAGTGTGCATCCGCTCGTCCAGGTCTTTTTCCTGAATGTCTGCATGCCTGTCGAAATGCACGATGCCGATTTTCTTTGACGTGCATTCGGCAATGCCGCGCACACAGGGAAAGCCAATTGAGTGGTCGCCACCGATCATGATCGGCAACGAGCCGGAGGAAAACACATGACTGACGGCTCGGCTGATCTGGTCGAAGCTTTTTTCAAGGTTGGCCGGGATCGTGAAGACGTCACCGGCATCACAAAGCGTCATCTGCTCACGAAGGTCGACACCCATTTCATAATTGTACGGCGTATAAAGGGCTGAGATTTTGCGAACGCCCTGCGGTCCAAAACGTGTGCCGGGACGGTAGGTTGTGCCCCCATCAAACGGGATGCCAAGAACGGTTGCGTCATAGTCTTTCACCTCGGTTACATCTTCTGCATAGGGCGCTTTGAGGAATGTGTTGATCCCGGCGTAGTGGGGAAGTTCCCCACGCGCGAAAGTTGGGATTGATTTGTCTTCAATGGAGTCCGCGCCAGTCAGACCCATACGCAATGCCCAGCGCCGTTCTTCGTCCCAACGACCTTCTGGCAGGTCCGCTTCGGCCTTCATCGACTTCCAGCCCTGAAGCTTGGTCAGGTCCGGGTGATGGTAGCGCCGCTCGTCTTGGGCGTGATCCACTGGATGATGTGACCGAGATCGTTCACGCGGGTTGAAGAACATGGGTATCCTCCTCGATACGCTGGAAGGGGATGCCGCCGTCGCGGGCATCGAAGTCGTAGGTTATCGTAGCGCCGTAGGCGTTGGGATCGGTGGGGTCCCATCGTGGCTTGTCAAAGACCAGGACGCGGTCACCGAGTTTGAAGCCTTCTTCCAGATCGTGGGTAACCATGAAGACGGTCATGCCCGTTTCGGCGCGAAGCTCTGTCAGGAAGTCATGCATGGAAAGCCGCGTGCCCGGGTCCAATGCGCCAAATGGTTCGTCAAGAAGCAGGATGCGCGGCTTCGCAGCGAGTGCCTGTCCGATGGCCAGCCGCTGCTGCATACCGCCTGAGAGAGTAGCCGGATACTGATTGGCCACGTGATCCAGACCAATGCGCGCGAGCGTGTCGTCGGCGCGCTTGCGGGCTTTTGTTTTTGCGGCGCCGGAGAACCAACCAAATCGAGAGCGAAAACTTTCGCCAGCCACGATGTTTTCGCGCACGGTCATATGAGGAAAGACAGAGTATTTTTGGAAGACAACGCCCCTGTCGAGCCCTGGCTCTACGGCGGGAGGCGCATCGGCCACTCGGATTTCTCCGCGTGTGGGGCGCTCTTGGGCCAGAAGCAGACGAAGGAACGTCGATTTCCCGCAGCCTGAGGCACCAACGATGGAGATAAACTCGCCTTCTTCGACGCTGACGTTGACACGTTCCAGAATCGGGCGGCGTCCGTAGAACTGGAAGATATCTGTGGCGGTGACGAAACTCATAGCCCCGCCTCCGTCCAGGGGAATAGTTTTTGGGAAAGTCTGCGGAGCGCAAGGTCCATCATGAAGGCCAGGAACGTGATCCAAATCACGTATGTCAGGATGACATCCATCGCGAGAAACCGACGAACAAGGAAGATTCGATAACCAAGACCTTGCTCGGATGCGATTGCCTCTGCCGCTATCAGGAAAAGCCAAGCCGGTCCGAGCGACAGACGCACGGCTTGGATGAGACGTGGCATAAGCTGGGGCAGCGCAACGCGAAGGGCGATGACGAGGCTGGAAGCCCCAAGCGTTTCGGCTTTGACGATCGTTTCGCGAGGGATCTCTAGCACGCGTTGGCTGAGATCACGAATGAGAAATGGTAGAATGCCGACGATTATGAGCACAACTTTGGACAATTCGCCCAAGCCGAAAACGATGAACAGAATGGGCAACACTGCAAGCGGCGGGATCATCGAAAGGACGGCCACAAAGCCCGCCAATGTCGCGCGGACATGCGGTAATAGACCGATCAATAGTCCAATGATCGTCGCAAGTGCGGAGGCTATCCCGACCCCCAGAACAAGACGCTGCAAACTTGCCGCCGTATCGTGCCAAAGCAGGATCCGGTCGGACCGCCGATCGGGCTGCGTGAACAGTCGCTCCGCCGTCTCTGCAATTGTCGACGGTGCCGGCAGAAGCTTGTCAGACGGGTTTTCTGCCAGGCGAATTTCCGAGCCAATTGAATAGGCCACAAAGGCCAATAGAAAGGGCAGGGCGACAAGCGTTGTTTTCAGCACCACACCAGGCTGTCGGTTGATAAGCCGCATCGCCTTGCCCCTCGTTGTTAAGTGACCTTACAGCGCGCCGTCAGCGGCCATCTGCATGTAGGTCGTGTCGAAGCGGAACTGGACGTTGTTTGCATCGCCCGTGGTAGATCCATCAGGGTATGCGACGCCGACAAAGTCCGCAGACGGCGCACCTTCGCCCAGGATCCCTTTGTCGAAAAGGAATTCGGCGACGCTCGCCATCGTGCTTGGTAGCTCGGCCGATTGCGTGAAGCTCACTGCGTCAACTGGGTCGTAGAACATCTCGGTCGATGCAAGCTGTGCCTTGTAACCGGCAAGGTCAGTGCCCGAAGCTTCAGCCATCGCTGTCAACACCTCTGCATCGCCAGCGGCCATCAGGCCCATGACCTCGTACCAAGCGCCAACCATGGCCTTGCCAAAGTCAGGATTTGCTTCAAGCGTTTCTGTATTCACGACCATTAGGTCAATGATTTCACCCGGGATGTCGGAGCTATCGAAGAGCTTGGTCGCATTTGGATCTTCAAGGATGGTCGAGACAAGTGGGTTCCAGGTGACAACCGCTTCTACGTCATCCGTCGAAAACGCTGCGATCATGTCAGCGTCGGAGGTGTTGATCACACCATCAAGGTCAGCCTCACGCAATCCAACGCTATCAAGAGCGCGCGCCAGTAGGTAATGCGAGACCGACAACTCAACAAGGTTCACGGGCTTGCCGGCAAGGCTGGCTAGACTTCCATCGCCTTTGACAATCACCGCGTCATTGCCGTTCGAGAAATCGCCGACGATTAATGCTGTGGTGTCTACCCCACCGCCCGATGGGATCGACAATGTATCCATGTTGGTTGCAGATACACCGTCAAAGGCGCCTGCCGTATATTGGTTGATCGACTCGACATAGTCATTGATTTGCACGATCTCGACGTCGATTCCGTATTTGTCCGCCCATTTGTCCATGATGCCGGACTCTTCTAGATACCCCCAGGGCATCCAGCCGACGTAGATCGACCAGGCGACGCGGAAATCTGATTTTTCTTGTGCGGCCACAGGAGCAACGAGGCCAATCGATAGGGCCGCCGCGCTGATGGCGAGTGTGCGAAGTGCTTGCATGGGAAGTCTCCCTTGGCAGCGTTCCGCCGGAACCTATTGGATTGGGGGGCCGAGGCGGAACTTGAGAGATCGATCCCTTCCAAAATCGCAGTATTCTCCCGGGATTTTGTCCCGCCGTGTCTCGATGCGGAGTTTGCCGCTCGAGTGACGTCTCTCGGACCAGACCCTCGGGAGGATGAGGCGGAACCCTAGACGTCCTGCGACGTTAACCATGGAGGCGCCCATCCAAGAGTCACGCACTTCTGATGGAGTCGAGGAACAGGTTGCCAAGGAATGCACTATTTTAGGGCAGCCTTTGCCAAAACGTCACAAATTTGGGCTTGAGTGCGTCTAGAGCCATGTCCGCTTACTTTGAAACGCGGCACGCCGCAGGTTTGGGGAGCTGAAGAGCTGCCCCCAAACTTGCTGGACTAACCGCTCGCTTTGTCAGATCAGACGTCATTTCATCCTACCCATCTGCCAATGCAATGGAATTGGCGGTTAGAGCTGGCCCTATTCAGAGTGCGAACAGGGTCAATCTGCAAACTCGAATGTCTTCTTCGCGGACAAAGCCGCCAGTTGGCCAATGTTTACTTCTAGGCAGTGGGATCCCTCAGGCGACCTCAAGTAGGCGCGAAAATTGCGCAAAACACAGGATAGAGTGCACCATGCCATCGACGGTAATACTGAGATGTTGGCACCCGCTCCAATGCAATGAGTGCGTTTCACAGAAGACTGGAGGGAGCTGTCAGAAGAACTTAGCTTGAGCAGGGGCAGGTCGCTGGCTAGCGTCCCAGCATGACGAAACGCAGCCACTTCCGCTACTTCAAGACGAGCCTAGAGATCATCCGCCTGGCGGTGATGCTCTACGTGCGTTTCCCGCTTTCGCTTCGCAACGTCGAAGATCTTCTGCATGAGCGGGGCATCGATGTCAGCCATGAGACGGTGCGCTACTGGTGGCACAGGTTTGGTCCGATGTTTGCATCGGAGATTCGAAAACGACGGATCGAGGGGATGCAGTCCAGCCGCTGGAAGTGGCACCTCGACGAGATCTTCGTGAAGATTAACGGCGAGCGGCACTACCTCTGGCGGGCTGTCGATCATGAGGGCGAGGTGCTCGAAAGCTTCGTCACGAAGAGCCGGGACAAGAAGGCCGCGTTGAAATTCCTGAAGAAAGCAATGCGCAAGCACGGTCGGCCAGAAGCAATCGTCACGGACAAGCTGCGGTCCTATGGTGCCGCTCTTAAGGAAATTGGAGCGAGCGAACGGCGGGAAACCGGTCGCTGGCTCAACAATCGAGCCGAGAATTCACACCTGCCATTCCGACGACGCGAGCGGGCGATGCTCCGTTTCCGGCGCATGCGAAGTTTGCAGAAATTCGCCGCCGTTCACGCCTCCGTCTCAAACCATTTCGACCAGGAACGCAGCCTCTCAAGTAGACCCCTCTTCAAGGCCAACCGCGCCGCCGCACTCGCCGAGTGGCGTGATCTCTGCGCAGCATAAAGGGCAGTGTAACTGTCCCACCAGAGACTGGTTCGCATTCGTCTGACAGCACCTGCCAAATAAAAGAAAGTCCAATTTAGCATGGGCTTATCCCAGGACTCATTCTCCCTAAACGCTAACAGAGATGGAGCCATTTTCACACTAGAAATCGAGGCCGTTCGCCGCAGCGATCTTCCCACTTCTCCTGCATCTTCGCTTAGGCTCAACAATCCCGCCAGCTTCAAAGAAGATTAATGAGTGCAGATTCTTTTGTGGTTTCCCCCGCCCTAGAGTTTTTTGAGACACCGCTTAAGACATGATCCAAGGGGATGATTGAGGTGTTTTATGACGGAACAGAAGAAGGTTGAGCGCGAAGGAGCCGGAGCTTCGGAGACGTCACATATCGCAGCAGATCCGGCTCCGGCCCGGCGGCGTAGACTGACGGCGGCTCGGAAGCAGGAGGCAGTGCTGCGCGTCCTGCGCGGCGAAGATGTCGAATTGGTTGCGCGGGCGCTGGAGGCAACGGCGGCCACCTTCCCTTACGTCACCCTT
>JAKVCP010000111.1 GCA_022448925.1 Paracoccaceae bacterium | reverse complement strand
ATGAAACAAATTAATGGAACAGTGGCCATTAATAGTAATAACTCAATGGAAAAATTGAGGTCATCTGGGAAGAAGACAGTGAAGCCAGAGAAAAAATCTCCTGTCAACACAGAGAAGCTGGATACCTGGCAATGAGGGAATATGAAGGTTTTCAGGAATTGTTTCGGGATAATCATGTCTGTGTCAATGTTGACCAACGGCAAAGGAGCCGCGATCCCGGTGAGTTTTTCGAATTTGTCCATGGTGGATCTCCTGGGATGTTGGGCGTCGTCAGAGGTGAATATCGAACTCTAACTCACGCGCGCATTTTGCGATGAAGCTGCCCTTGGGAGGCATGTGATTGGTATGAAACGACCGCAGCATTGATGCGTAAAGATGGACGGTCAGTGTCTCTGGTGTCAGGCTGCCCTCGACACCGCCGGTGGGGTTGAAAAAGACGTCTGCATAGACGCCCCGAACAGGATAGTAGACGTCGGGTTTTCGCAGGTGATGGGCCTCTCCCTTGGCCTTGATGGTGTGTTTCAGTGCGTGCGGCCCCACGGCCGAACGAACCAACCTGAACGACCGCTCAAGTCGCTTGCCCGGTGGCTCTTTGGCCACTTTGGCCTGCTGTCGGTCACTGAGCCATGGCGGGATCCATTCCGGGTCTTCGAAGCAATCGATGAGTGTCATCAGCGTCGATGACGTCCGGGGCAGCCGCAAGATAGCGCCATTGACGTTCCCGCCGTGCTCTCGACCGATATGGTAGGCGGTGTCTGGCAGCGGCCGAACGCACAGGACATCCGTATCGATCCAGATCATCCGGGTCTGTTTCAGCAAATAAAGACGAAACAGATCCGATACCATAGAGGCCGGCGCAGTCTGGTATCCCTCCGCGACAGCATCCCAGACAGCCTCTGCAGGGCAGGTTTGAACACCGTCTGGCACCTGTGGTGCCACGTCAGTGCCCGCGTAGAACAGCGTGACCTCATGTCCGTGCCGCACAAAACTGGCAAGACACAGTCTGTGCAGCCACCCAAGTTCTGCGCCGATCCAGAGGCTGGCGACAGTGGGAAGGGACATGTAAGCCTCGCAATCATAATCGCTATGGCCCCGTTTCATGGCGGCGAGGGTCAGAGGCAGCGTGCCGTGTAGACCATCATGCCGGCTTCACCCGGGCCTTCGACGTAGTGTTTGAAGTTGCCACTCTCACATTGCTGACGCACCTGCTCCTTGATCTGCTCAGCTGTGGTGTCAGCAGGATTGTAGGTGCCGTTCAGATCGCCCGACGCGGACGTGAATGTTGCGCCACCTCCACTGTCGGTCTCGACCGTTGTTTGGCAGGCCGCAAGCACAACAAGGGACGTGGCGAAAACAAGCTTTTTCATCACATTAACTCCCGGACGTCGGTAAGTTTTCCGGTCACCGCTGCCGCCGCCGCCATTGCGGGAGAGACAAGGTGGGTGCGGCCCTTGTAGCCTTGACGACCTTCGAAGTTGCGGTTGGACGTGGCCGCGCAACGCTCCTCTGGCGCCAGCTGATCAGGGTTCATTGCAAGACACATGGAACACCCGGCAAGGCGCCACTCAAATCCTGCATCACGGAAAACATCCGCCAGCCCTTCTTCTTCTGCTTGCGCTCGCACCAGACCCGATCCAGGCACGACCATTGCACGCTTGACGCTGATTTTCTTGCCTTTGACAATTTCAGCAGCGGCGCGCAAATCTTCGATCCGGCCGTTTGTGCAGGACCCGATGAAGACGGTGTCGATTTCGATGTCGGACAGCTTTTGCCCGGGCGTCAGGCCCATGTATTCAATCGCCCGGCGGGCGGCTTCAATCTTGCCACCCTCAAAGTCTTCGGGCGCGGGTACGGTTGCGGTGATTGGCAGGACGTCTTCGGGTGAGGTGCCCCAGGTGACGACGGGTTCAATATCTTCGCCCTTCAGCGTCACCACTTTGTCGAAATGCGCACCCTCGTCGGTGTAAAGTGTCTTCCACCAGTCCAATGCGGCTTCCCATTGGGCCCCTTTGGGCGCATGAGGACGGCCGTTGACGTAAGCAAATGTCTTTTCGTCCGGGGCGATCAACCCGGCGCGGGCGCCGCCTTCAATGGCCATGTTGCAGACTGTCATCCGGCCTTCCATGGTCAGGTCCCGGATTGCTTCGCCGCAATATTCGATGACATAGCCGGTGCCGCCTGCCGTGCCCGTTTCCCCAATCACAGCGAGAGTGATGTCCTTGGCCGTAACACCGGGCTTCAGTTTGCCGGTGATTTCGACTTTCATGTTTTTGGACTTCTTCTGGATCAGCGTCTGCGTGGCCAGAACATGTTCCACTTCCGAAGTGCCAATCCCATGCGCCAGCGCGCCGAAAGCCCCATGTGTTGCCGTATGGCTGTCGCCGCAGACAACGGTCATGCCTGGCAGGGTCCAGCCTTGCTCGGGGCCGACAATGTGGACAATGCCCTGGCGGACATCGGTGACGGGATAATAGTGAATGCCGAATTCTTTGGCGTTCGAATCAAGTGCAGCAACCTGAATACGGCTGTCTTCTGGCATTTGATCGGGATTGTCGCGCCCGGCGGTCGTTGGAACGTTATGATCCGGTACGGCGATGGTTTTTTCCGGCGCACGGACTTTGCGTCCGGCCATGCGCAGCCCTTCAAATGCTTGTGGGCTTGTCACCTCGTGGACAAGGTGTCGGTCGATATAGAGCAAGCAGGTGCCGTCTTCTGCCTCGTGGGCAACATGGGCGTCCCAGATCTTGTCATACAGTGTCTTGGGGGACATGCGTCCTCTCCCCTGGATATGTGGCATAGGTTGTTTGCGTGACCAAAACCTCTGGTCAACAGTCAGATTTGGCGCTGGCCGTTATAGTCGCGCCAGAACCGTGAAAATGGACCCGTGGAACCGCTCACGCAGACGGGTGTGGTCGCATAGGTTGATCTGTCTAAACATGACAGCACAGATACACAGTTCCGTCGCATGCTTCAAGGCTCGGACATTAACCTCGGTGACCTCGTTGCGCCCCCCATGCGCGCGCCAAAGTGATCCCGGACTGTAAGAGAATGAAATCCGTTTCGCTCAGTCCAGTGACACCCCTGACCAGGATTTCGGTGTCGGTCGCCCTGTCGCCATCAATATCGATCTGTATCAGGCTGTCGCCAGATGCGGTTTCCTTGATCTTGACGCTGGGCAGACCACTTTGGGCAAAACCCCCGGTCCCCTGAAAGACGAACCTGTCTTCATGCAGCCGTCCCAGATGAATGATGTCGGCACCGATGTCGAAATCCATAATCACATCGCGTTGGGCGCCAAAGATCGAATCGGCGCCGCCGCCGCCTTCCAGCGTGTCCGCTCCGGCCAGTCCCAGGATCACATCATCGCCCCAAAGCCCTTGGACACTGTCCGCAGAGCGCGTTCCAACCAACTCATCGTCCATGTCGTTTCCGACAATTGTCTCAACACTTTCATTTTGAACATCAATGGTCAGGTTGCGTTCAACCGCACGGTTTGTGGAATCGATCGCCCGTATCCTAAGCGTGAAGCTTTGATGTTCTTCAAAATCGACAGTCACACCCTGCTTTAGGCGCAGAGTGCCATTGGTGATTTCGAACAACCCAGACATGTCGCCAACGATCTGAAATGAATGAAAGTCAGCAATGTCACCATCGATAGCTGTCAAAATGCCGACTGCGTCGCCCTCGACATTTTCCCGGACGCTGTGATTGCTCAGCCGGATGTCGCTTGGCGCATCCTCGACTAAGTCCACCTCAAAATCAAAGGACAGGACAGGGTAACTGCTCACATTCTGGCGTGATTGAAATTCGGCGCGAAACGTACCGGCATCCCCTGCAAAATCAGGATCCGGAATAAAGACCAATTCAAACCGTTCAATGCCAAGGCGATCCAGACTTGGCAGGAAGTTGGTCCCGGCATTGACCTCAAACAGGCTGGCCGAGTTGATGTAGCGCCAATAGACAGTGCCACCTGCGGGACGATCAAGAACGATCAGTCAATAGGTTTCGCTAGATACTCCTTCACTGAAACTGTGAAATACGATTGGGTCATCTTCCTGAGTGGTGACAAGTGTCATTTTCAAATCTCACTATGCCTTGGCAAAATATGCATGAAGTCATGACACAAGCGCCTTCATCGACGTTTTTCACAAGTGCGGAATAGCGGCCTTTACACAGCTTTTGGCGAGTGGAATCAGTCCCTATCCGCAAGTTTTGAAGAAAGTTGGGCGCGTCAGGCCCAAGCTGAGGGGCCACACTCTGGCTGAGCAACGCAAACGTGTGGCATAAAAAAGCGACAGTATGGACATGTGTCACGGGTGTTTAAGGCCTGCGACATTGAGAAGTCCCCTTGTCACTGTTATATTTGAGACAGCCCAAGTGCCGGGGCGCGCACGGCATGCTATCTAGGAGGACCATGTCCTGTCTCTTACCGCTGACACGGCACCAGCCGTTGAACCGGGGATGCCCATGACGGGCACCACAACTGAAGACGCAACAAGCGAAACCTTGCTTGCCGCTATTCTGACCCTTCTTGACGACAATAAGGCCGAAGACATCGTGCAAATCGATTTGCGCGGGAAAACCTCGATGGGTGACTATATGGTCGTCTGTTCTGGGCGGTCGTCTCGCCAGGTTGTGTCCCTGGCCGAAAAATTGATCGATAATCTGAAACAAGACTTCGGTGTGCTTTCCAAGGTCGAGGGCAAACAATCCGGCGATTGGGTTCTGATCGACACTGGCGACGTCATCGTGCACGTCTTCCGCCCGGAAGTGCGAGAGTTCTATCAGTTGGAAAAGATGTGGGTGCCGACCGAGGCCGCAAAGACCTCGTAAATGCGGGTACACCTTTGTGTTGTGGGCCGGCTGCGTACCGGCCCGGAACGACAGCTGATAGACGACTATCTTGCCCGGTTTGAAAAAACTGGGCGCGGGTTAGGGCTGACGTTTGGCGGGCTCACCGAAGTGGATGCCAGAAAGGGCGGCATGGCGGCAGAGGCCGAGTTGCTTGAAAAAGCCTTGCCAAAGGGCAGCAAGCTTGTGGTGCTTGACGAGCGCGGCAAAGACCTGACCTCGCCGCAATTTTCCGACAGACTGGCCGGTTTTCGTGATCAGGCAGCCGGTGACGTCGCCTTTGTGATCGGTGGCGCGGATGGGCTTGACCCTCGTCTCAGGGCGCGGGCGGATCTGGCCGTGTCGTTTGGGCGGATGGTGTGGCCGCATATGCTTGTTCGGGTCATGCTGGCCGAACAATTATACCGGGCTGCTTCAATCTTGGCAGGGAGCCCCTATCACAGGGTGTGACAGTGCCAGCAGTGCCACATGACCCGGCGCGCTGGCTGTAGGCTGTCCAGGTTGGGGTCTGCGCGTCCATCCATGCGCGACCGAAAGCCTGGACCATGTCATCAATGCCACTTGGCCAACGGTGGCAGGCTCATCAGAACGGCATCGGCATCGTGCCCGGTTTCAAGTCCGAATTTTGTCCCACGATCGTAAACCAGGTTGTATTCGGCATAGAGTCCGCGATGTACAAGCTGGGCATCCTTGTCAGCCTCTGTCCAGTCTTGAACGCGCCGCTTTTCGATCAGCGGCACATAGGCCGGCAGGAAGGCCTTGCCGATGTCCTGGGTCAGCGCAAAATCGGAAGCCCAATCACCCGAACACTGGTCGTCCATGAAGATGCCACCGACCCCTCGGGCACGCTTGCGGTGCGGAATATAGAAATACTCGTCTGCCCAGGCCTTTAGCCGCGGATACTGCGCCTCGCCGTGTGGATCCAGATGCGCTTTCTGTGTCGCGTGGAAATGTGCGGTGTCCTCGTCGTATTCCAGACAAGGGTTGAGGTCTGAACCGCCTCCGAACCACCAGGCATGCGGTGTCCAGAACATGCGTGTGTTCATGTGGACAGCCGGGCAATGTGGGTTTTGCATATGCGCCACAAGACTGATCCCCGACGCCCAAAAGCGCGGGTCTTCCTTCATGCCGGGAATGCCTTTGCGCGCGGCCATCGCCATCTGTGCCCGCTCACCCAGTTCGCCGTAGACGGTTGAGATGTTGACGCCGACCTTTTCAAACACCCTGCCGCCGCGCATCACGCTCATCATTCCGCCGCCGGCATCGCCACCATCGGCAGCCGCGCGCTTGGTTTGGGTCACGTCGAACCGCCCGGCAGGCTGGTCTGTCAATGGACCCGCGGCATGGCTCTCTTCGAGGCCTTCAAATGCGGCAACAATCTGATCGCGCAGATCGCGGAACCACTGCGCTGCTTGCGTCTTTTCGGTGTCCATATGTGCCATGGTGTCCCCTGTCGTTTCACGCAGTACTAGCCAGCGAAGCGCGCCAAGACAATGGCTTGCGCGGGTGGGTCGCGTTTCGCGACCTCCTAGTGCGCCGGGGCCGCCACGGGATCAAGCAAAGTACGTCCCCCATCTACGGTCATGATTTGACCGGTTACAAACCCCGCACCATCCGAGGACAGATACTGCACGGCCTCTGCGACCTCGGCAGCAGCGGCGATGCGGCCCAGCGGCGTGTGGTCTTCGATGTCCTCTCGGAAATCCTTGTTTTCCTTCAAGGCGCTTTTCAGGCTGGCACTCATGACCGAACCAAAGGCAACCGCATTCACCCGGATGCGATGCGGAGCAAGAGCGACCGCCATGGATCGGGTCATCTGGTCAAGCGCTGCCGTTGACACCGAATAGGCCAGAAGATCCGGGTGCGTGCGGCGTGCGGCAATGGAGGAAAGATTGACGATAGCGCCTGCAGGGCCCTCTTCCTGACCTTCGGCCTGCTTGATCATCCGCTTTGCGACGATCTGTGACAGCCGCAAAGACGTCAACAGGTTCTGGTTCAGCAGAGTTTCGACGGTGTCATCGTCGATGTCCAATGGTTTGGAGGCCATCATCTGCCGGCTGCCGTTGAT
>JAKVCP010000110.1 GCA_022448925.1 Paracoccaceae bacterium | reverse complement strand
CGGGGTGTTCCGACTGTTGTCAGCCCTTCGGTCATCACTTGGGTCATGGGGTGATCATCGCCAGACCCGGCATACTGCGCCAACAGGGCATTCAAGGCACGTGTGGTGTTTACATCGGCGGGCATCGACAAAGCCCAATCCAGAAAGATGCTGCGGCACTCTTCGCGTGTGATCCCCTCAATCCGAAAGGCTTCCCGGATCAGTCCCTTGGGATCCCATTCACTGCGTTCTTTCATCCCTCTGCCCTCACATATGGCACTGATGCGTCTATGATTGCGGCACAAAACCGGCTTTGCGTGGTCAATTCCGCCTGCAGATGTGCCAAATCCGTCGCACCCGTCAAGCGGCTTAGAAAATCAGCCCCGCCGTCCCCCAGATCCTCGGCGATCAGCGCTCCGTCGCGGATCAGTCGCGCCCCAACCTGCACCGCCTGAAATAGCCGGTAGGCTGACATCATTTGCACCGACACCTTCTGTGATATCCAGCCCAATGATGCCGCAGCCTGCAAGCCCGCCGACGTGGCGCGCTGTGCGGTTCCCGACACCAGCAATCCAGCCTGCGCAAAAAGGTCTATATCCTGCAGGCGCCCACGTCCCAGTTTGGGATCCAGTGGCAGAGCCTCACCCTTTGCCGCCTCGATCCGCGCCCGCATTTTTGCCACCTCGGTCAGGACAGAGGTGGCATCATGCGGATCGCTCAACAAGTCCTGGCGAAAGCCTTCAACATCTGTTGCAAGGGCCGAGGACCCGGCAATAACGCGGGCCCGGGTCTGCGCCAGGTGTTCCCATGTCCAGGCAGTTTCACGCTGATAGGTCCGGAACGCTTCGAGGCTTGTCGCAACCGGCCCCTGATTGCCCGAGGGACGCAGCCGCATGTCAATTTCAAACAGCCGGCCCTCGGCTGTTTGGGTGCTGACAGCGGTGACCAATGCCTGGGTCAGCCGGGCATAATAGACCCGCGAAACAAGCGGTTTTCGACCCGTCGACATCTCGACCCCGTCGGGATCATAAATGACGATCACATCAAGATCAGAGCGCCCGTGCAATCGTCCTGCCCCCAGCGACCCCATGCCAAGCACAACAGCGCCCCGCCCGGGCATGTCCCCATGCTTGCGGGCAAACTCGGCCAAAACGACAGGCCAAAGCTCTGCCATGACGGCCTCGGCGATATCGGCATATTGCCGGCCGGCCTGATCGGCCCCAATCAGGCCGCGCAACAAGTGAACGCCTGTTCTGAAATTCCACTCACGGGTCCAGCGACGCACCGCATCCAATTGACGTTCGTAGTCACCTGCGCGCCCAAATTCCCGTGCAAGATCGGCCTTCAAGCTTGAAAGGCCCGGCCAGGGATCAAAGAATGCGCCACCGATCACCGCGTCAAACACCGATGCGTTGCGCGACAGATAACGCGCCAGATCAGGCGACACGCTGACCACATCAATCAACAAATCAACCAGGCTTGGGTTTGCTTCGAAGAGGGAAAAGACCTGAACTCCAGCAGGCAATCCGGCGAGAAACCCATCAAAAGCCGCCAGCGCCTGCTCGGGACGGTCGGCAACTGAAAGGCGCGCCAGAATTTCAGGCTTGAGACGCTCAAACAGGTCTACCGCCCGCGACGATCGCAGTGCCGGATAGCGCCGCCAACGTGCCGAATACCCACTTGTATCAAGGGTCACTTGTGGCAGCGCGGGTCTCTGAGATCGGACATCGGGGGCAAAGAAACCCTCGGTCAGGTCGTGCACCTCTGTCAGGCGTTCATAGACCTGTGTCTCAAGGCTCTTTCGCTCTAGACCGACAAACGCGGCAAGGCGTTCAAACCCCTTGTCTTGGGTAGGCAGCGCATGGGTCTGCACATCACCAACCATCTGAAGGCGATGTTCGATTTCTCGATGGGCCCGGTAGTGCGCCGTCAATGTCTGTGCTGCGGCAGTGGGCACCCAGCCCTTTTGAGAGAGGATCTCAAGGGCTGAGACGGTCCCGCGTTGGCGAAGGGCGGGATCGCGGCCTCCGGCAATCAGTTGACGGGTCTGGGTAAAGAACTCGATCTCGCGGATGCCCCCGCGCCCCAATTTCATGTTGTGACCGCGCAGCGTGATCGGACCGCCCTGCCCTTTGTGCGTGCGATACCTCAGACGCATGTCATGCGCGTCCTGAATGGCTGCAAAATCAAGGTGCTTGCGCCAGACAAACGGCTGCAAGGTCAGCAAAAACCGATCTCCGGCGGCCACATCACCTGCACAGGGCCGCGCCTTGATGTAAGCGGCGCGCTCCCATGTTCTGCCCAGGCTTTCATAGTACCGCTCGGCGGCTTCCATTGACAGACACACGGGCGTGACGGCAGGATCGGGACGCAGGCGCAGATCGGTGCGAAACACGTATCCATCGGCGGTGATCTCACTGAGGATCGAAGCCATTTTGCGGGTCGCTCGCACAAGACTGGATCTGGCCTGTTGGTAATCCGACGGCGCATAGCGCGTTTCGTCGAACAGGCAGATCAGATCAATATCCGAACTGTAATTCAACTCATGCGCGCCCATCTTTCCCATCGCCAGCACGACCAAACCGCCCGCTGTATCCAATGTGTCTTTGTCAGCGCCCGGAAGTTTGCCGCGGCGAACCTCGACCTCTAGCGCAGCGCGCAGTGCCAGATTGACTGCCCCATCGGCGAAATTTGTCAGGGCTGTGGTGACCTCTTCCAGGGACCAAACACCGCCCAGATCAGCAATGGCCGTCAGCAAGGCCACACGCCGCTTGGCTTGCCGCAACGCCACCGGCAAATCGGCCGAGGCCACCGCCGCGCACCGGGCGATCTCGAGCGTCAGAGCCTGATCAGAGGCCTCCACTGCCGAGGCCAGCCAATCTCCCTCTTTCAGGAGCAACCCTCTGAGGTAAGGACTGCATCCGGCCGCACCCTTGATCAACTTGGCCATATCGCCCGTGGCCCAGGGCGTCGCCAGCAATGCCTCCTGCCCGCGTTCGGGCTCAAAAGGTCTGGGCAGGCGGGTCAGAGAGTTCGCAAACGTCATGCACCAACATGGCCATGCGGGGCAACAACTTGCAATGGGCCTCGCACGTGGCTACCCCGGCGAAAACAGTTTGGGGACAGAAATGAGCAAGAGTTTGACCCGCGTGCGCACCGCGCTCCAGGCGGCAGGGCTTTCAGATGACATCCGAGAAGTCGGGACGGCACGCACAGCAGTGGACGCCGCAGCCGCGATCGGATGCGCGGTTGACCAGATCGCCAAATCGATCATCTTTTGCGGTTCGTCCTCGGGAACGGCACTGTTGTTTCTTACGGCAGGCGGGAACATTGTGGATGCAGACAAGGCCTCGGCCCTCGCCGGAGAAGCGCTCGGCAAGGCAGATGCCGCACTGATCCGTGCCCAAACCGGATTTGCGATCGGGGGTGTCGCCCCGATTGGCCATTTGACCCCCATCAAAGCCTGGCTTGACACCCGATTGCTGGATTTCGAACAGGTTTGGGCCGCCGCCGGCACGCCGCGACATGTTTTTCCACTGAACCCCCGGGTTTTGCATGATCTAACCGGCGCAATTTCCGCAGATTTCGTCCGAGAAACCTAGAAATATGCCCCAATTAAATGAATGCTTTCAGTACATTATACGATAATGTAAAAAACATTCACATATGCCCTTGAAGATTTGCCTTCGGCTCCCGATCTATTGTCATGTGAAAAGCATTCACATTGACCCTTAAACACGGAGAGACAAATGAACACCGCCGCCGCTCAGACTACCACGCTTCAGGAAACCACAGGATGGTTTTCAAAAAGCGAAGCTTGGCTGGACAGCAAAGGCAAGGGTGCCTGGATCGCTGCCATGGTTCTTGGCTTTATCTTCTTCTGGCCCGTTGGTCTGGCCCTTCTGGCTTACATGATCTGGAGAAAACCCATGTTCTCGAAATCGCGCTGCAACGGCAAAACCCACCGTCACTATGCCTATTCGGCACTGAAACCGAGTGGGAACTCCACCTTTGACGCTTACAAGCAAGAAACCCTGCGTCGCCTGACGGAAGAACAGGACAACTTTGAAGCCTTCTTGCGCCGCCTGCGCGCTGCAAAGGACAAAGCAGAGTTCGACCAGTTCATGGATGAACGTGCCCGCGAAGCAGAGGCGCCCCGCGATGACATTTCACCGCTGGACGCAGAGCCGTCGCGCCCGCAGCAGTAACAAGACATGCCAAGAACGGCAGGGTCCCATAGGGGACCTTGTCATCTCCTCTTACCCAGACAAAGCGACAAGATGATATCGACCACTCAGACATACGCCCATCAACCCGATCCTGTAATGCAGCCCGAGTTCTACGCGGATGTGACCGTCAAGCGCGGGTTGGCCTGGGTGATTGACACGGTTCTGATCACTTTCCTGATTTTGCCGGTTCTCTTGATGACGGCTTTCATCGGTCTGTTTTTTCTACCCCTGCTCTATTTGATCGTGGGTTTCGGCTATCGCTGGATCAGCCTGTCAGGTCACTCTGCAACCCCGGGCATGCGCTTGATGGCGATCGAGTTCCGCGACAGCAATGGTCACCGTTTTGATGGGAGCCTGGCGCTGCTGCATACGCTGGGTTACACGCTGTCGATGGCCGTTCCCTTTGTGCAACTGGTCTCGATTGTCCTGATGTTCGTGACCGCACGCGGCCAAGGGCTGACCGACCATGTCCTCGGCACGGTTGCACTCAACCGCCGCGCGGGTTGAAGATATAGCCCCCTGATAACCAATTGTCCCGCAAATAGACTTGGCGGGGCGACACCTTATTGCTAGGTTTCCGGCATACCGTAGTTGCTTGGGTTACTCATGCGCCATTCACTTCCGCTCGCTCCGCAGTTTTATGTGACTGCCCCCCAACCCTGCCCCTATCTGGAGGGTCGGATGGAACGGAAGCTATTCACCGCATTACAGGGTGACAGCGCCGGTCAGTTGAACGACAGCCTGTCCAAGCAAGGGTTCAGGCGATCCCAAAATGTGCTGTATCGTCCATCTTGCTCTGACTGTGCGGCCTGCCTGTCCGCACGGATCGATGTTTCGCGTTTTGTGGCCACCCGCAGCCAACGCAAAACACTCAATCGAAACGCTCATTTGCGGCGGCGGGCGACATCTCCCTGGGCTAACGAAGAACAATATGACCTGTTTCGCAGGTACCTCGACAGCCGCCACGCGGATGGCGGCATGGCCGACATGGATATTTTCGAGTTCGCCGCAATGATCGAAGAAACCCCGATACGGTCGCGCGTGATCGAGTACAGTGAGCGTGGATCAAGCGATCTGACGGCTGTGTGCCTGACCGATGTCCTCGATGACGGGCTGAGCATGGTTTACTCATTCTACGAACCCGGCCTGCAAAAACAGAGCCTCGGGACCTTTATGGTACTTGACCATATCGCGATAGCCCGCGAGGCGGGGTTGCCTTACGTTTATCTGGGGTATTGGGTGCCTGGCAGCCCGAAAATGGGCTACAAAGCCGGGTTCTCAGGTTTGCAGGTGTACCGACATGGTGGCTGGCAGGACATCGGCGAACCAAAGGAATACAAGGCCGACATGCATCCCCTGTCCACCGATCCGATTGCGGAACAGGTTGCCAATATCTCGTTGCCAGACAGCCGGTCCAAGTGACGCGGTCAGACCGCCGACGTTAGATCTTCGATATCGCGCAACGCCTGCACTGGAACGGCGAGCCCCTGCGCTGAAACGGCCTGTCGGGCTGCCAGTCGCCGCGTACCGGGCAACCGTGCACCCTGTGCCGTGATTGAAGTCAACAGATCCTCAAGCCGTGCGGCAAACCCGGACCCAAAGCCTTGTCCCCCCAAGTCAAACGCGATCAACAACTGGCCAACCCCTGGCGGGGTGCCCTCGGCCTCGAAAAAGGAACTCGCATCCTTTGAGGCATTGGCCCCGGTCAGCGTTGCCGCCAGCACCTCGACCAGCAGAGCCAACGCGGCCCCTTTGGCATCACCCATAGGGATCATCGTTCCCTGCAGGGCGGCATCAGGGTCGGTTGTCTTTTGTCCTTCTGCATCCAGCGCCCAGCCCTCGGGAATGGCATCACCGGCGCGTGCGGCGGCCATGACCTTGCCTCGGGCCACCTTTGACAATGACAAATCAATCACCAGCGGCGGCTCATTGACGCGCGGGGCTGCAAAAGCAATGGGGTTGGTCCCAAAGATCGCCGCCGTGCCGCCCCAGGGCGCCATGGCTTTGGGCGTATTTGCCACCATCAGACTGGCCAGACCGCGTTCAGCCAAACGTTCAACATGAAGTGCCAGTTGCCCGCAATGATGGGAACGCGACACCATGGCCGCCGCGATCCCGGCCTGCGGCGCCAAGACACAGAGCTCTTCGATGGCCAGATCCAGAGCCGGATAGGCAAACCCGTGATCTGCATCAATTTCGACCATGGCGGATCGGCGGTTGACCACTTTTGGCACCGCCGAACCCTTCACTTTTCCAGACCGGGCCTGCGCGGCATAGGATGCCACCCGCGAAAACCCATGGCCTTTCTGACCATCCACCTCAGCGGCAACCAAGGCCCGCGCAGTACTGCGGGCATTGGTCTGTGACACGCCACAGGCCTCGAACGCCTTGGCAATCAGTGCCTCGACATCCTCTTTGGTCATCAACGTGTCAGCCATGGTCATCCCCTTGTCTACAACTTTGGCGCTATAGCTTAGGCGCTTCTGTAGAGTTTTGTCATTGAGAACTCTCTGTGTCCGAGGGCCTCTGCTGCTGTTGCGCGTCCGTTTGCGGTTCTTCGGATTGTTTCGATCAGGGTATCGCCGGCCTCATCGATAGTCATCTCGCGCCGCAGGATGCCCGAGACGTCGACGTCGACGTGTTCGCTCATGGTGCGGACGGTGCGGGGGTTTGCGGTGATCTTGATGACCGGTACGATCGGGTTGCCGACCACGTTGCCCTGGCCCGTGGGGAAGGTGTGGATCACCGCGCCACCGGCGGCCATCAGCGTCACGCATTCGGCGGCGGCCGAAGAGCTGTCCATGAAGTAGAGCCCTTTGCCCGACGAGGGGGCCTCGGCCGGTTCAAGGATATCGATGTACTGCGAGGT
>JAKVCP010000011.1:73543-74787 GCA_022448925.1 Paracoccaceae bacterium | reverse complement strand
CCCGCACTGCCGATTTTGCGCAGCGAGGCGTTAAGACAATCGCCCTGAGTTCTGACGGAAAGGAACGCGCGCGAGGCATGGCCGACAAGATCAATGCCAAGGCCCTGCGTATTGGTTACGACCTTCCACTTTCTAAAGCGAAGGACTGGGGTCTCTACCTCTCTGCCTCACGAGGCAAGACGTCGATCGGAATTGAAGAGCCGGCGCTATTTTCTGAGCCCGGTCTGTTTTTGATCACGCCGCAGCAAACGCTTTACTATGGATCCGTTCAGACCATGCCATTTGTCCGACCGCATTTCTCTGAGTTGCTTGGCGCCCTGGATTTTGCAATCAAGGCCGATTACCCGGCGCGAGGCGAATACACCGGCGCACTCTAAGCGGTTGTCGGCGGGCGTCCTGCCGCTGAAACAAAAAAACCCGACCGTGTGGCACCGGCCGGGTTTAATTTAGTGAGGCTCATTGCCAATCAATTCAGCCGGGTACCGACTTCCTCGATTGCCGCATCGATCAGCGCAGCACCGTCCTTGTCAGTCATTTGACCGGCAATCACGTCGTTTGCAGCCTGAACAGCAACCGTGATGGCACTGTCGCGGACCTCTTTGACGGCCGACGCCTCGGCGGATGCGATCTGGTCTTGTGCAGCAGACAACCGACGGGCAATGGATTTCTTCATGTCGTCCTGTGCCTGCTCGGCGGCCAGAACCGCCTCTGCCTTGGCATGTTCGACAATCCGGTCCGCCTGTGCCTGAACTTCGGCCTGTTTGCGCTCATAGCTGGCCAACAAGGTCTGTGCCTCTTCACGCAGTTTGCGGGCTTCTTCCAGCTCGTTTGCAATGCCTTCAGCGCGCTTATCCAGCTGACCGCCAAGCATTCCCGGGACCTTGAAATAGATCAGGATCGCGATGAACAGCAGGAACCCCAACAACACGACAAAATCGGTGTTCTTGAGCGAAAAGAACGGGCCACTGGCGGCAAGCGCCGGACTTGCGGCAAGCGCGGCTGTGGTGGTGAAAATCGTAAGCTTTCGCATGATCTTACCCTTTCAGCCGGTTGGTGACAGCCGCGGCCACAGCCTTGGCATCTGCGGTGCCGCCCAAAGCTGATACAAGTGCACCGGCTGTATCCCTGGCGACGATTTCGATGCTGTCGACCGCCGAGGCGCGAATCTCTGAAATGGCTTTTTCCGATTCTGCTGTCTTGGCAGCGATTTCGGCGTCCGCCTGCGCCATGGCATCGTCAAGCTG